>NZ_JACVUL010000014.1:0-148421 GCF_016516575.1 Kosakonia sp. S57
TGTGGGGTCTCCCCATGCGAGAGTAGGGAACTGCCAGGCATCAAACAAAGCAGAAGGCCTCGTCGAAAGACGAGGCCTTTTGTCATTCTGGATCCAGCTAAACCCGACGATAAAAAAGGCCACCCATTGGGTAGCCTTAACAGGAAGCATGCGGCAATCAGTGAATAACCTGCGATAAAAACGCCCGCGTACGCTCTGATTTTGGCTGTGCAAAGAACTCATCGGGCGCTGCCTGCTCTACGATCTCACCGCGATCCATAAAGATCACCCGGTCCGCCACTGTGCGGGCAAAGCCCATCTCATGGGTAACGCACAGCATCGTCATACCCGACTGCGCAAGCCCAATCATGGTATCAAGCACCTCCTTCACCATCTCCGGATCCAGCGCCGAAGTGGGCTCATCGAAAAGCATGATTTTCGGCTTCATACAGAGCGAGCGCGCAATCGCGACGCGCTGCTGCTGACCACCCGAAATCTGCCCCGGAAACTTATGCGCATGCTCGGCAATCCGTACGCGCTCCAGATAGTGCATTGCCAGCGCTTCTGCCTCTTTCTTCGGCATTTTGCGCACCCATATTGGTGCCAGCGTGCAGTTTTGCAAAACGGTCAGATGGGGAAAGAGATTGAAGTGCTGGAAAACCATCCCCACTTCCTGGCGGATTTTCTCGATATTGCGAATATCCTCATTCAGCTCAATACCGTCGACCACAATACGTCCCTGCTGATGCTCTTCCAGGTGATTGATACAGCGAATGGTGGTCGATTTTCCTGACCCCGACGGGCCACAAAGTACAATCCTTTCCCCTTGCTTCACATGCAAATTAATATCTTTCAACACATGGAATTGCCCATACCACTTATTCACATTTTCGAGCGTGATCATCGCGTCGCCAGATTGCATTGTTGTATTACTCATCATCATCCTCAGTGCGGTGTACGCCCGGTGTTAAAGCGCTTCTCCAGATGCTGGCTATAGCGCGACATGCTGAAACAGAAAACCCAATAGACTAACGCAGCAAACACATAGCCTTCCGTCGACATCCCGAGCCAGGCGGGATCGACCGTCGCTTGCTGCACGCTGCTAAAGAGATCAAACAGGCCGATGATGATCACCAGGCTAGTATCTTTAAACAGCGCGATAATGGTGTTCACCAGACCCGGGATCACCAGCTTTAACGCCTGCGGCAGGATCACCAGCCCCTGCGTCTTCCAGTAGCCCAGCGCCAGCGACTCGGCCGCTTCATACTGCCCCTTCGGCAGCGCCTGCAAACCGCCGCGAACCACTTCTGCCACATAGGCGGACTGGAACAGGATCACCCCGACCAGCGCACGGATCAGCTTATCGATGGTGGTGCCTTCAGCCATAAACAGCGGCAGCATCACCGACGACATAAACAGCACGGTAATCAGCGGTACGCCGCGCCAGAACTCAATACACATCACCGACAATATCCGCACTACCGGCATCGTCGAACGTCGGCCCAGCGCCAGCAAAATCCCCAGCGGCAGGGCGCCGGCAATACCGACCGAGGCGATAATCAGCGTCAGCGTCAGGCCGCCCCACTGGCGTGTCTCAACGCGCTCCAGGCCAAGAAAGCCGCCAAACATCAGCCACCACACAACCAGCGGGTAGAGCACCACCCAGCAGGCAATGTAGCGTCCGCGTCGCGGCATCCCCTTCCAGAACATCGGCAGGATAGAGAGCAGGCCAACAATCAGCGCCAGGTTGATTCGCCAGCGCTGGTCGTGTGGGTAGAGCCCATACATAAACTGGCCGAAGCGTTGATGGATAAACACCCAGCAGGCGCCCGCTTTGGTGCAGTCCGCGCGAGTCGAGCCGACCCAGTTCGCCTGAAACAGCGCCCACTGCAGCAGCGGCGGAATAAGCTCCCACATCATCCACAGACAAAAGAGCGTCAGCAGCGAGTTTGACCAGCTTGAAAAGAGATTTTTACGCACCCACAGCAGCATGCCGTTATTTCCCGATGGCAGCGGGCGCGTGGAGGGCGACACAATAGCTTTTGTCATTATTAATCCTCAGCGCTCAATCAGGGCAATACGGCGGTTATAGATATTCATCAGCAGCGAAATGGAGAGGCTGATGAGCAGATAGATCGACATGGTAATGGCAATGGTTTCAATCGCCTGGCCGGTCTGGTTCAGCACCGTACCGGCAAACAGCGACACCATATCGGGGTAGCCAATCGCCGCCGCCAGCGATGAGTTCTTTGCAATATTGAGATACTGGCTGGTCAACGGTGGAATGATCACCCGCAGCGCCTGGGGAATAATCACCTGTCGCAACGTGACCGGATGAGGCAGCCCAAGTGAGCGCGCTGCTTCATGCTGCCCGTACGGCACCGACTGGATGCCGGCGCGAATAATCTCAGCGATAAACGCCGAGGTATAAACCGAGAGCGCGATAGTCAGCGCCGCCAGCTCCGGGATCAGCACCATGCCGCCGCGGAAGTTAAAACCGCGCAGTTGCGGAATTTCCCAATGCAGCGCCGCCCCGAACAGTGCATGCGCCATCAGCGGCAGCACAATAATCAGCCCCAGTGCAGCCGGCCAGGTTCGCCGCAACTGGCCGGTTTTGATCTGGTGCTTTTTATTGAAGCGGAACAGACCAACAATGAGTGCCGCCGCCAGCACCAGCGCACCGACAAAGGCAAGCATTCCTTCACCCATTTGCGGCGAGGGAATATAGAGGCCACGGTTGCTGAGAAAGACCAGCTCCATGGCATTTACCGCCTGGCGCGGGCCGGGCAGGTTGCGCAGGACCGCAAAGTACCAGAAGAAGATCTGCAACAGCGGGGGAATATTGCGGAACGTCTCGATATAGATCGTCGACAGCTTTCGCAGCAGCCAGTTTTCAGACAGCCTTGCAAGACCAAGGAAAAAGCCCAGCAGTGAGGCAAAGACAATACAGAGCGCCGAGACCAGCAGCGTATTGAGTAAACCGACCAGAAAGACCCGTCCGTAGGTATCACCCTGCTCATAATCAATCAGATGCTGAACAATGCCAAAACCGGCCGCGCGGTCGAGGAAGGCGAAGCCGGAGGTAATACCCCGGTTGTTGAGGTTAGTCACCGCGTTATGGAGCAGATAGAGGGCAACAACAACCACGGCGATAATCGCCAGGATTTGAAACAGCCAGGCGCGAACCGCAGGGTTTGAAAGGGAGAGCGCGCCTTTCACGGTTGGGCGGCGATGGGGCATAGAGAAAACCTCAGTAACCATAATTCTGGACTGGGCGTCACCGCAGAGTGACGCCCGTTACGGCAGTAGCGGATTAACGCACCGGTGGAGCGTACTGAATCCCGCCGTTGTTCCAGAGGTTGTTCTGGCCACGTTTAATTTTCAGCGGGCTTTCAGAACCGACATTACGTTCGAAGACTTCGGAGTAGTTACCGACCTTCTTAATAATGTTGTAAGCCCACTTGTTATCGAGTTTAAGATCTTTGCCGAAGTCGCCCTCTTTGCCGAGCAGGTGCGCCATATCCGGCGTAGCAGGGTTAGCCACTTTCTCATCGACGTTCTTCGAGGTAATGCCCATCTCTTCGGCATTCAGCATGGCGAAGAGCGTCCAGCGCACGATGGCGAACCAGTCATCGTCACCGCGGCGCACCACCGGCCCGAGCGGCTCTTTGGAGATCACTTCCGGCAAGACGATCCACTCTGCCGGGTTGCTCAGCTTGATCCGCAGCGCATAGAGTTGAGACTGATCGGAAGCCAGCGTATCGCAGCGGCCGGATTCCAGCGCCTTCGCCGACTCGTCAGAGCGGTCAAAGGTCACCGGGGTGTAGCTCATTTTGTTGGATTTAAAGTAATCCGCCACGTTCAGCTCGGTATCGGTCCCGGCCTGAATACAAACGGTTGCGCCATCAAGCTCTTTAGCGCTCTTCAGGCCCGCTTTGTTATGGGTCAGGAAGCCGATGCCGTCATAATAGGTCACGCCGGTAAAGGAGAGCCCCATACCGCCATCACGAGAAGAGGTCCAGGTGGTATTGCGCGAGAGCATATCCACTTCGCCGGATTGCAGCGCGGTAAAGCGCTCTTTCGCCGTCAGCGGGGTATATTTCACTTTGCTGTCATCGCCGAACAGGGCGGCGGCAACGCCACGGCAGATATCCACATCGATACCGGTAAATTTCCCGTTTGCATCCGCATAAGAGAAACCGGGCAAACCATCACTGATCCCGCACTGAACAAACCCTTTCTTTTTGACAGCATCAAGCGTTGTACCTGCGTGCGCCTGGTTGGCGACAGCAAACAGCACGCCGGCAGCGGCCAGGCTGGCGATCATCATCTTTTTCATAATGCATCCTGTGTGGCGAAAATTATCGTTATATGGGGCGTCCGGGTAACGCCTGAACCTGTCTGTGGCGAAGGCCGCAGTGGATATAGCAAAGGTGATGCCAGGTTGGTGTATGCAGGGTATTTAAGGAATCAAACAGGTTTCAGGATGAGTGTAGACAGGAAAGGAGAGAAGCAATGCCCCAGGCTGGTGCAAAAATAGAACGCACTCCACAAAATGGAGCAAAACAGCGTCTTTAATTCACTATTTATGCCAGACAAGTTTCGCAGGTGAATATAAGCATTAAATACGATGGGGTTGATTTGTGAAAGTAATCGCGTAAGAGAAACAACAGCGTCGGAATGGCATGATGAAATATAAAAAAGTGATGCCTGTAACCGGAATTGATGCACGTTTTTGATAGCAAAAGTGGCGAAATGAAAATTTACTGCACCGTTATAAAGCAAAAGCGCGGAAAACCGCGCTTAAGAGAACTATTTGGTGAGGGCCACAATACCGAGCGTTAAGCCAGCCAGGGCTGCCGCGCCGCCGGCGATAGCGCCTGCTGTTTCCCAGTTATCCTGCGTGGTGCCTTTCACACAGGTGTTGGTATGCACCAGGCGGCCCTGATCGTCATAGACCGGTACGCATGGTGAGTCGTGTGCACAGCCCGCGAGGAAGGTTGCCAGCAGGGCGACGGAGATCATTTTTTTCATTGTAATTACCTCTATGTAACCGCGACTCTTGATATCAACAGTCGCAATATCTGGTCAGTATCTATTGCTTGATTTTATCATTCAGCAAAACAGATTCATCGTGGCAATAATGTCCAGATATGTACTTTGTAAACTTGATGAAGTTAAAAAAGGTATTTAACTGAAATCGTGCAGAAATTATGGAGGCGAGATAAATAAAAGTGAGATTCAGAAAAAAGGAAGATAAAAGCGGGTGTTAAAAAGCGCAAACAGCGCTTAAGGGCATGAGAATAATCTAATTTGTCACTGACGTAAAATAAAAGCGCCCGCAGACGCTTTTATTTAATCCTTAAAATTCACTTTACCGTTTCGGCAGGGGCGAGGTTTTTCCCCTGAGCAGTAATCGTTTCTGCACTTACCGGTTTCCCCAGGAGATAACCTTGCAGAGTATTACAGCCCAGCTCGGTGAGAAATGCCTGCTGCTCCGCCGTCTCTACGCCTTCAGCCACCACTTTGAGGTTCAGCGTTCTGGCTAACGCGACAATCGCAGAGACAATCGTGGCGTCTTCGCCCTCCTGGCCCAGCTCGCGCACAAACGCGCGATCGATCTTCAGTTCGCACGCTGGCAGACGCTTAAGGTAAAGCAGGCTCGAATAACCGGTCCCGAAGTCATCAATTGACGCCTTCACGCCCGCATCGCTCAACTCGGTCAGCACCCGCACGCTCTCATCGGGGTTACTCATTGCCGTCGTTTCAGTGACTTCCAGAATCAGCTGCTCAGGCGGAACATGATGTCTGCTCAGCGTGCCCAGAATGGTTTCTACCAGCGCGCTATGCTCGAACTGTAACGTTGAAAGGTTAACGGCTATTGTCCAATCCATGTGCCCCTGCTCGCGCCATTTGCTGAGCTGGCGGCAAGCCTCATCTATTACCCAGTCACCAAGCGGGACAATCAGGCCGGTTTTCTCCGCCAGCGGCAAAAAGAGATCCGGGCTCAGCACACCCTGATGGGGATGATGCCAGCGCAATAGCGCCTCAAACCCGACAACCGGCCCGGAAGGCGCCTGGAATTTAGGTTGGTAGACGAGGCGGAACTCTTTACGCTCCAGCGCCATCCACAAATCATTCAGCAGCTGTAACTGGGTTTGCGCCAGGCGGTTCATGGAGGGCTGGAAAAAGTGATAGCCGTTACGACCCATATGCTTGGTGTGATACATCGCCGCATCGGCGTTGAACATCAACTCACGCTCATTTTTGCCATCGTCAGGATAGAGCGCAATACCGATACTGAGGGTCACCATCACATCATAGGGATCAATAGTAAAAGGGCGATCGACAGCGCGGATAAGTGAACTGGCGATCGTTGCGGCATCGTCCGGTGCGGCAATCTCTGCCAGCAGCACGAATTCGTCGCCACCAATGCGCGCCAGCGTATATTGCCCCTGCAGTTGCTGCGTGAGCCGCTCGGTCACCGCCACCAGTAACTTATCGCCGACATCATGTCCCCACGCGTCGTTAACCGTTTTAAAGCCGTCGAGATCCATAAACATCAACGCAAACGCGCTCTCTTCACGGCGCGCTTTATTGATCGCCTGCTCGATGCGATCTTCCAGCAGGACGCGGTTTGGCAGACGCGTTAAGGTGTCGTGCAGCGCCAGCCTCGCCAGCTCGCGGTTTGCTGCCGCAAGCGACGTGGCCAGCAGCGACGTCCGCGCCTGTAAACGGGCGTCGAACATCGAGACCAGTAAGGTAATGCCGAGCACGGAAAAGGCCATCATGCTGACCAGCACGGCAAGCCAGTTGTTATTGAAGCCGTGATGCACCATTGCAATGTGATGATGCTGGAAGGGGATCTGCGCCGCCATCATCCCGGTGTAGTGCATGCCGGTGATAGCCAGCCCCATTAAGATAGCTGCGCCAAAGCGCATAAGCGCAACTTGTGCCGCTTCGTGGCGCAGGCGGAAGGTGAGCCATAACGCAGCGAAAGAGGCCGCCAGGGCAATCACTATCGAGAGGGCGATCCACCCTTTATGCCAGACAATCGGCGGGGAAACCTGTAGCGCCGCCATACCGGTGTAATGCATCGCGGCAATGCCAAGCCCCATTACGACAGAGCCAGGAATAAGCCGACGCAAATGCAGCTTTGGCGCACTAACCAGCCACAGCGCAAACAGCGAGGAGCCAATGGCGATCGCCATCGATAAGCCGGTGAGAACGGGCTCGTAGCGCATGTTCATCGACATATTCATCGCCAGCATGCCGATAAAGTGCATCGCCCAGATACCGATGCCCATCGCCACGCCGCCGCCGCTCAGCCATACCCAGGATGAAGCACCACTGCTGGTGGAGACGCGTCCGGCCATGTTCAGGGCGGTATAAGAGGCCAAAATGGCTACAACAAACGAAACAACAACAAGGATATAGTCGTATTGGCTAACCAGCATGATGTCATCAACTCATTCACTAAGGGCGTTACGTATTGCTACGGTCGTAGAGGCGAAAAGGGCTGAGACATTATCACTGTCTGGGGAGGGCTCAAAACGATTTAAATCCCTGCGTAAATCAGGGCGATCGCTGCATTTTTACCAAATATCGCAGCAAGCAATCACTTAGAGAGAATCGCAGTTAACCAGTTTGAGTGGATTGACGGAATTCATATTGCGGCATTTATTAATGTCAGTGATCAGATACTCGATCCACTGCATGATTAAGCCATCCAGCGCAAAGATCGAGAGAGCGAAAACCAGCAGCCACCCATATTTGCGAATCATTCCGTCTCTCCCTTTTTTTGCAACCATTTGCGGAAAATATACACGATTTTGCGTTGAGGTAATGCCGATGAAAGCGCGCTTTTTAGCGTCATTTCAGGCAATAAAAAAGGCGCTTACCCATGCCGGTCAGCGCCTTTTTATCAATACCACTCACTGACGAATCAGTTCATGCCGTATTTTTTCAGTTTTTTACGCAGCGTACCGCGGTTGATGCCCATCATCAGCGCCGCGCGGGTCTGATTACCACGGGTGTATTGCATCACCATGTCCAACAGTGGCTGTTCTACTTCAGCCAGTACCAGCTCATAGAGGTCATTAACATCCTGACCGTTCAGTTGAGCAAAATAGTTCTTCAGTGCCTGTTTTACCGAGTCACGGAGCGGTTTTTGGGTTACCTGATCCTGAGAGTTAACGGTAGAAACGGTCAGTACGTCAGAATTTACGCGTTGTTCGAACATAGTTCTGTCAGCTCTTTATTTCTGTTTACGCAAAATTTTCGAAGTATGCCTCCAACGCCTCCAGCTGTTCGCTGGCATTCTCAATGGCGTTGAATGTGCGCCGAAACTGGTCATTCGGGGCGTGCTCCTGGAGATACCAGGAGACGTGTTTACGTGCAATTCGGTAACCTTTTGCCTGACCGTAAAAGTCATGCAGTTCCCGAACGTGCGCGCAAAGCAAGCGCTTAACCTCTGCCAGTGGCAGCGGAGCCAGCAGCTCCCCAGTGTCCAGATAGTGCTGGATTTCCCGAAAGATCCAGGGTCTTCCCTGAGCTGCGCGGCCTATCATCAGGGCATCCGCCCCCGTATAGTCGAGCACAGCTCTGGCTTTAAGCGGGTCAGTAATGTCGCCATTCGCGATAATCGGAATGGAAACTTTCTGCTTAACTGCCCGAATCGTGTCGTACTCAGCTTCTCCATTGAACAAACAGGCGCGGGTGCGTCCATGAATGGTCAGAGCCTGAATGCCACACTCTTCAGCCAGTTGGGCAATCTCTACGCAGTTACGGTGCTCAGGGGCCCAGCCTGTGCGAATCTTCAGGGTTACAGGAACATCCACTGCGCCAACCACCGCGGTGAGGATCGATTTCACCAAATCCGGGTGCTGCAACAGGGCGGAACCTGCAAGCTTGCGATTCACCTTTTTAGCCGGACAGCCCATATTGATATCAATAATTTGAGCGCCACTTTCCACGTTAATACGTGCGGCTTGGGCCATCTCTTCCGGGTCGCTGCCCGCAATTTGCACGGTGCGAATACCGGGCTCATCAATGTGCACCATCCGCAGTCGTGATTTGTCGCTTTCCCAAACCTGCGGATTAGACGACATCATCTCGGATACGGTTAAACCGGCTCCCATCTCGTAGCACAGCGTCCGGAAAGGTCTGTCAGTAATGCCAGCCATGGGCGCTGCGATCAGGCGATTTCTAAGCTGGTGGTGTCCGATGCGCATGAGTTAAGAAATGACCATACTGTGACTGCAAGGCGGCGTATATTACGCATTTTTTGCACGAGATGAAAGGCCAAACTTTGAGCAATCCACTGTTGTAGATCAAGGAATAGCCAGTCCTGGCGAGGCAAACAGGCATTACATCATAATTTTCATTGGGTTATAGCAAAGCTAAAATTTTTAGCTTGCTGATAAATTCACGAGATTTATCGTTTTTAATGGGGCAATAAGCAGCATAACTGCTGATTTTTAAGCCAAAAAAAAGCGGATTTTGCGAACCCGCTCTCATTTTTATGCTGGTATTTACAGGCTGCTACTCGACGACCAGCCGGCCATAAAGCTGCTGAGTAGGGCGGTTATTGGCGTGCCCGAGCGCAGATTTGAACTGGGCAAGCTGCTCAGAAGAGAGCGTCAGAGGCTGTTTCATTACCAGCCAGGTGACCCCTTCTGAACAGGGCGGCGTGGTCAGGGATCCGCTAAAGCGCCAGTAGGCCTTATCACGCGGCAGCAGCGCCGCCATATCGATGTGCTGCGCCGTTAGCGCTGTCGAGTCCCCGCGAGTGGGAAGATGCTGCGATAGCGCCGCCAGCTCGCGGTTAGCCGCCCCCGTTTCAAACAGCACCGCGACAACGGTGATATCGCCCTTTGCAGAGGTATGAACCAGGTGCATCTCCAGCGGGGCATGTTTGCCATGCAGGGTATGCTCACTGGGGGCGTGGAAGTGGAACTGCTGAAGGTGCGAGACAACTCCCGCCAGCTCTATGGTATTGAGGTTATCGATAAAATTGGCTTGCAGCGTATGGCCATTGTTTATCAGCAGCGCGGGGCTTTCACGGTAGTGGCTGCTAAGCGGTGAAAGGCGAGCAGTGACGATATTATCAATATCAATTGGTGACTGGTTTTTACCACTCTGGCAGGTCTGAAACTCGTGACTTAACTCACCCCAGTGTTCCGGCGAGGTTGCGCCTTCATAACTCCAGTGAGCGGAGCAGGCAAATAGAGGAAACAGGCTTGCCACAGCGAAGGCTGTTTTTACTATACGAAGTGACATAGTATTCATCCGATGAATGTTTGTAAATCAATGGCTTACCATCCGTTGATACAGCGGCGGCTCATTATAATCTTCACGGGGAATAAGTCACTACAAACGGCAGGGAAATAAAAAGCGTGGCCGGGAGGCCACGCTGTGGGGACTATTTTTTCTGACCCGTAATCCGGCACCACTCCTCTTTTTCAACCACCGGATCGAGGTTGAACAGGTTGGTATAGGCTTCACAAACGCTCTCTGCCTGGCTGGCAAGGATGCCAGACAGCCCCAGCAGCCCGCCCGCAACGGGCAGAACGCTAATCAGCGGTGCCAGCTCGCGCAGCGGGCCGGCGAGGATATTCGCGACCACCACATCGGCTTTCATCTCTGCGGGCTGATCGTCCGGCAGATAGAGTTCAAGGCGGTCTGAGACGCCGTTGCGCTCGGCATTATCGCGGCTCGCCTGGATCGCCTGCGGATCGATATCGATCCCGATCGCTTTCGCCGCACCCAGCTTCAGTGCCGCGATCGCCAGAATGCCGGAGCCGCAGCCAAAATCGATCACCGTTTTGCCGTTAAGATCGAGGCCGTCGAGCCACTGCAGGCAGAGCGACGTTGTCGGATGGGTGCCCGTGCCGAATGCCAGGCCGGGATCGAGCATCACGTTGACGGCGGTTTCATCCGGCACATCGCGCCAGCTCGGGCAGATCCACAGCCGCTCGCCAAAGCGCATCGGGTGGAAGTTATCCATCCACTCGCGCTCCCAGTCTTTATCTTCCAGCTGTTCAATTTTATGCGCGAACCCTTCGCCCAGCAGCGGATGAGAGGCGAGTTGGGCAACCACATCCGCCATCTCTGTTTCAGCATCGAACAGGCCGATCACATCCGTATCGCCCCACAGGCGGGTCTCGCCCGGCAGCGGCTCAAACACGGGGGTGTCGTGCGTGTCCTGGAAGGTAATGGAGACTGCGCCTGCTTCCATCAGAGCGTCGCTCAGATCTTCAGCATGCGCGCCGGTGGTGTTCAGTTTCAGTTGGATCCATGGCATGGCGTTACTCTTTATTGATTAGCAGAAAGGGAAGCAGCCTGCGGCACCGGGCGACCAAAACGGTTGCCGACCACAAAGGCTAACAAACTTAGCAGCAGCGAGGGCACAATCGGATGAAAGCCCAGGTACTGAATATTCAGGGTGGCGAGCACGGCATACAGCACGCCGCCGACAATCATGGCGCTGAGCGCACCTGCGGCATTTGCGCGCTCCCAGTAAAGCCCCAGCACCAGCGGCCACAGGAAAACGGCTTCAAGACCGCCGAACGCCAGCAGGTTCAGCCAGATGATCATCTCTGGCGGACGCCACGCTGCCAGCATCATCAGCACGCCGAGAATAAGGGTGGTTGCCGTCGAAATACGCTTCAGACTCGGCTCATGACGAATTTTAGTCGGCTGGGCGCTGAGCCACAGATCTTTAATGATGGTGGCAGAAGCCTGTAACAGATGAGCGTTGACGTTAGACATGATCGCCGCCATCGGCGCGGCGAGAAACAGCCCGGCCGCCCATGGTGGCAGCACTTCTACCATTAAGGTTGGGATCACCTGATCCGGCACCGACAGATGCGGCAGTACCGCCCGGCCCAGCGCGCCCGCCAGGTGCATGCCGAGCATCAATAGCGCAATCACAATGGTGCCGATAATAATGCCGCGATGCACCGATTTGCTGTCTTTATAAGAGATGCAGCGCACGGCGGTATGCGGCAGGCCAATCACGCCGAAGCAGACCAGCACCCAGAAGGAGGTCATAAAGGCCGGGGTGAGGATGTCGCTTGCGCCGTGCGGGCTGACCAGTTTCGGGTCGATCTGCCGCAGGGTATCCACCGCATGATGCAGGCCGCCCGCCGCATGGATCACGCCCGCCAGCAGGACAAGTGTGCCGATCAGCATCACCATTCCCTGCATGGTGTCATTCAGTACGCTTGCGCGAAAACCGCCAAACGCGGTGTAGAGCGCAATGGTGATGCCGAAAATCAGCAGGCCAGATTCATACTTGATACCGGCTGCGGTCTCCAGCAGGCGTGCGCCGCCGATAAACTGCACCGCAATCGCCCCGACAAAGGCCACCAGTAAACTGATGCTGGCAAGCCACACCACCGCCCGGCTCTGGTAGCGGGCCATCAACATATCGTTGAGGGTGATGGCGTTATAGCGGCGGGCAAGAATGGCGAATTTTTTGCCGAGGATACCGAGCGACAGCCAGATGGTTGGGACCTGGATCATCGCCAGCAGCACCCAGCCGAGACCGAATTTATAGGCAGCGCCCGGGCCGCCGATAAAGGAGCTGGCGCTGACATAGGTCGCCGTCAGGGTCATCGCCAGCACAAATCCGCCCATCGAGCGGCTGCCGAGGAAATACTCGCTCAGAAAGGTGCCGCTGCTGCGCTGACGCATAGCATAGAAGGAGAGGCCGAAAACGATGAACAGGTAGATCACCAGCACGGCAATAATTTCAGTTTGCATCCTTATCCTCCAGCGGGATATCACGGAAGATAAAACGCACCATCGCCCAACAGAGCAGCACAAACACCAGCGGCGTTAACAGGCAGGCCATCTCAAACCAGTGGGGTAAACCGGTGATGCCCTGCGCTGAATCCGGTATGTAAGCACACACTAACCAGGCAGCAAGATAGAGAAGGGTCAGCCACAGCGCCCAGCGGGCCTCAATGTGTGCCTGAACAAAACGGTTGTCCATTTTATTCCCTTGTGGATGAAGAAAGCGGGGATTGTACCTTAAGGAAAAGATGAGGGGAGAGAAAAAGAAAAAAGGCCGGAAGAACCGGCCTTTTGCGCGTAATCGCGATTATTTTTCCTGCAGACCGAGTTTCTTCTCCAGGTAGTGGATGTTGGTTCCACCGTGCTGGAAGTTCTCGTCGGACATAATGCGCATCTGCAGATCGACGTTGGTTTTAATCCCGTCGATGATCAGTTCCTGCAGCGCATTCTTCATACGTGCAATCGCCACATCACGGCTCTCGCCGTAGCAGATCAGCTTGCCGATCATGGAATCGTAATACGGCGGTACGGTATAACCGGCGTAGATATGCGATTCCCAGCGCACGCCAAAACCACCTGGCGCATGGAAGCGCGTGATTTTGCCCGGGCTCGGCAGGAAGGTGTTGGGATCTTCGGCGTTAATACGGCATTCGACCGCATGACCTTTGATCACCACCTCTTCCTGAGTGATGGAGAGCGGCTGACCGGCAGCGATACGCAGCTGCTCTTTGATCAGGTCAACGCCGGTGATCATTTCGGTTACCGGGTGCTCTACCTGAATACGGGTGTTCATCTCAATAAAGTAGAACTCGCCGTTCTCAAACAGGAACTCGAAGGTACCCGCACCGCGATAGCCGATATCAACACAGGCTTTCGCACAACGCTCACCGATGTAGCGGCGCAGTTCCGGCGTGATGCCCGGAGCCGGTGCCTCTTCAACCACTTTCTGGTGGCGACGCTGCATGGAGCAGTCACGCTCGGCCAGATAGATCGCGTTACCCTGACCATCCGCCAGCACCTGGATCTCGACGTGGCGAGGATTTTCCAGGTACTTCTCCATGTAGACCATGTCGTTGTTGAACGCTGCTTTTGCTTCCGCGCGCGTCATGGCAATGGACTGTGCCAGGTCGGCGTCTTTGCGCACAACGCGCATGCCGCGACCGCCGCCGCCGCCGGAGGCTTTGATGATAACCGGGTAGCCGATGCGTTTTGCATGGGCACGGTTAGCGTCAACGTCGTCGCCCAGCGGGCCGTCAGAACCCGGTACGCAAGGTACGCCCGCTTTCTTCATCGCGTTGATCGCAGACACTTTATCGCCCATCAGGCGAATAGTGTCGGCTTTCGGGCCGATAAAGATAAAGCCGGAGCGTTCAACCTGCTCAGCGAAGTTGGCGTTCTCAGAGAGGAAGCCATAACCCGGGTGAATCGCCACTGCGCCAGTGATTTCGGCCGCAGAGATGATCGCCGGGATATTCAGGTAACTTTTAACGGACGGTGCCGGACCGATACAGACCGTTTCGTCCGCCAGTAATACGTGTTTTAAATCGCGATCCGCCGTGGAGTGCACAGCGACGGTCTTAATGCCCAGCTCTTTACAGGCACGAAGGATTCGCAGTGCGATCTCGCCGCGGTTGGCGATAACAATTTTATCCAGCATGTGCGCCTCGTTACTCGATGACGACCAGCGGCTCGTCAAATTCAACCGGTTGGCCACTCTCGACCAGAATGGCTTTCACCACGCCTGATTTATCGGCTTCGATCTGGTTCATCATTTTCATCGCTTCAACGATGCAGAGGGTGTCGCCCACGTTAACTTTCTGGCCGATTTCGATAAAGGCTTTCGCATCCGGGCTCGGGGTGCGATAGAAGGTTCCGACCATCGGGGAACGTACGATGTGACCACTGATTTCTGCTGCGGCTGCCGGTGCTTCTACTGCGGCTGTCGTCGCGACAGCGTTCGCCAGGGCAGGCTGTTGTTGCATCATCGGCGCGGCATAAGCCTGCTGCATCATCGGGAAACTTGCGGCAGGTGCGCTGCGGCTGATGCGCACAGACTCTTCGCCTTCGGAAATTTCCAGTTCGGAGATGCCTGATTCTTCAACCAGCTCGATCAGTTTTTTAATCTTACGAATATCCATGAGTGGGTTCCGTACTCTTGTTTAGTGTGATTGTGACAGGCGTTTTACCGCCGTCTGTAAAGCGTATGAATAACCGTCCGCACCAAGCCCGCAGATAACGCCAACGGCAATATCCGAGAGATAGGAGTGGTGACGGAACGGCTCCCGCGCATGTACATTGCTGAGGTGAATCTCGATAAACGGGATATTCACCGCCAGCAACGCATCACGGATAGCAACACTGGTGTGCGTAAACGCGGCCGGATTAATCAGGATGAAGTCAGTTACGTCTTTAGCCTGATGAATACGGTCGATGATTGCGTACTCCGCGTTAGACTGAAAATGTGCCAGTTCCACATTAAGTGCCGCGCTTTCTGTACTCAAAGAATTAACAATCTCCTCAAGTGTCAGGGTGCCGTACTTCTCCGGCTCTCGCGTACCGAGCATATTCAGGTTCGGTCCGTTCAAAACCAATACATGGAACTTATCAGCCATTATGCTGCTATCTCCTGCGATTCTTCGGCAAAAAACAAAATATACCTTCGATTCGCGCTTGTCACCTTTTCGGAGCTTAAAAAAGTCCGATAAGCGAACCAAAGTCGCACATTATAACCATTTCGTTGCTTTTGGCAGCTAAATACTGGTCTTATCTGAGAAGATTCTAATTCATGTTACGGGAACGCGTCGCGAAAGGCGCTTTTTCTGCGGGGAACCGCGCAAAAACGGTGGCTAACGCCACCATTGGCGGAATTTTTTGTAACGCAACGCTAACAATACCAGCGCGGCAGCCGCGTAGATAACCGGCTGCGGGGAGAGGATCTTCACCGACCAAAGGTAGTGAACAGGTGCGAGGATCGCCACCAGATAGACGAAGTTGTGCAAAGTTTGCCAGCGTCTGCCCAGTTTACGCTGCGCCCACTGCGTCGACGTCGCGGCCAGCGCCAGCAAGATTAGCCAACTGATTGCGCCAAGGGTTAAATAAGGGCGGGTAACCAACTCTTGTCCGAGCAAAGCCAGGTTATTAATGCCCAGTTCCAGCAGCGTATAGCTCACCAGATGTAAGCTGGCCCATGCAAAGCACCACAGCCCAAGCAGCCGACGCGTACGGATCAGCAGTGGCTGTTTACCGTAGCGCGCCAGCGGAGTGATAAGCAGGCTGGCGAGCAGAAACTTCAGCGCCATTCTGCCGGTGAAATGTTGAATATCTTTTGCCGGATCGGCGCTGAAGTAGCCCTGGTTCGCTGCCCAGAAGAGCCAGAGCAGCGGCAGGAAACCAGCAAGATGTAGCGCAACTTTAAGCCAGGTGATCTGTTTTGCCGTTAACCGCACTTAGAAGTTCTCCCGCAAATCGAGACCGCGATAGAGGGAAGCGACCTCTTCACCGTAGCCATTAAACAGCAGCGTCGGCTGGCGTTTCACGTCCAGCGCGCCGCCCGAACCGATAAATCGCTCCGTTGCCTGCGACCAACGCGGGTGATCGACATGTGGGTTCACATTGGCATAGAAACCATACTCATTCGGCGCGGAGAGGTTCCACGTCGTCGGCGGGCGCTGGCTGGTGAGCTTGATACTGACGATAGACTTAATGCCTTTAAAACCATATTTCCACGGCACGGTGAGGCGGATCGGCGCTCCGTTCTGCGGCGGTAGCGCTTTGCCATAGACTCCAACGGTGAGCAGCGTAAGCTGATGCATCGCTTCATCTATACGCAACCCTTCTACATAAGGGTAGGCCAGCCCGCCGCCAATAAAGCGATCCTTCTGGCCCGGCATCTCATCGGGCGCATAACGTGTCTCAAAAGCGACATACTTCGCTTTGCTGGTGGGCTCCACCAGCGCCAGCAGTTTATGCAGCGGAAAACCAATCCACGGCACCACCATCGACCAGGCTTCGACGCAGCGCATGCGATAAATACGCTCTTCCAGCGGAAAGCGCGAAGTCAGCGCCGCATGATCGAGCGTCAGCGGTTTCGCCACTTCGCCATCAATGGTCAACGTCCAGGGAGCGGTCTTCATGCTGCCGGCATTGGCAGCTGGATCGGCTTTATCCAGCCCGAACTCATAAAAGTTGTTGTAGCCGGTAACCTTCTCTTCCGGCGTTAACGGTAGCTTACTTTGCCATTCGGCAGGCTGGGTGAATGTCAGCGGTTTGCCGGCCGGCGCTTTTGGGCGGTCATTGCCTTTAAACCAGTCAAGAAGATCGGCGTGCGCCACTGAAGGGAGTGTGGCGGCCGTTGCACCGATGCCGAGCATCTTTAATACCTGGCGGCGCTGCATAAAAAACACGGATTCAGCGGTGACATCTGCTTCGGTCAATTTTTTCTTCATTTACATCCTCTGACGGTGCCGCGGCTGGCGTAGGGAAAACTACGTTAACGCGAAGAAGAGCAAGTTAGCAATTAGTGAAAATTGCGTGTTAAAGACATTCTTTAAGCTTATTGATGATTGGAAAAAAATTTCTGAAGACTATACTCGCTGGGTGAAACGGTGTGCCATTTTCAGGCTTCACCGCAGTGCGCGCGCGTGTCGCGGCGAAGCTCAAAAGTTAGTGCTTACTATACAGACCTTCTTCAGGCGATATCGTTCTGTTCTTTACACGCGCGGAGTTAAATCAGGGATGCGATTAACGACGAAATTTAGTGCTTTTGTAACGCTTCTCACCGGGCTGGCGATTTTCGTCACGCTCATCGGCTGCTCACTCAGCTTTTATAACGCCATACAAGATAAAGTCGCCAACCGCGTCCAGGCCGTCGCTGCCGTTATCGACACCCGCCTGATCTCCACACCGCTTCCGCGCCTCTCAACGCAGCTTGATGAGATGATGGTGCCGGTCGATATCACCTCGATTGCCATCAAGCAGGGCCGCCATACCCTTTTAAGCCATACGCGCAAAGGGAGTTATCGCCCGGCGGGCAGTAACTCCGCCATGCGCGAGATTGAGATGCCGTCGATGAAGATCCCCGGCGTGACCTTCACGCTGGTCTATCAGGATCCGATGGCCAACTACTTCCGCTCAATGATGACCACCGCGCCGCTGACGGTGGCGATTGGTTTTATGATAGTCATTATTTTCCTCGCGGTGCGCTGGCTGCGGCGCCAACTCTCTGGCCAGGAGCTGCTCGAACTGCGGGCGACGCGCATTCTTAACGGTGAGCGCGGCGCACAGGTGCGCGGCAGCATCTATGAGTGGCCGTCGCGCACCAGCAGCGCGCTGGACGTCTTACTCACCGATATTCAGTTTGCCAGCGATCAGCGCAGCCGCATGGATACGCTGATCCGCTCTTACGCGGCGCAGGACACGCGCACCGGCCTCAATAACCGCCTCTTTTTTGATAATCAACTGGCAACACTATTAGAAGATCAGGAAAAGGTCGGCTCGCACGGCGTGGTGATGATGATCCGCCTGCCCGATTTTGACCTGCTGCGCGACAGCGACGGGCTTGCCTCTGCCGCCGAAGAGTATCTCTTTACCCTTATTAACCTGCTCTCCACCTTTATTATGCGTTACCCCGGCGCGCTGCTGGCACGCTATCACCGCAGTGACTTCGCGGTACTGCTTCCGCACCGCACATTAAAAGAGGCGGAGAGCATCGCCGGGCAGATCCTGAAAGCGGTGGATGGCTTGCCGCCGACCAAAATGTTGACCCGGGAAGACATTATGCATATCGGCATCTGCAGCTGGCGCGGCGGGCAGTCGACCCGGCAGGTGATGGAGCACGCGGAGGCGGCGGCGCGCAACGCGGTGCTGCAGGGCACCAATAGCTGGTCAGTCTATGACGACTCGTTACCGGAGCAGGGGCGCGGCAATGTGCGCTGGCGCACGCTGATTGAGCAGATGCTGAATCGCGGTGGGCCGCGCGTCTACCAGAAACCGGCGGTTAACCGCGACGGGCAAGTGCACCACCGGGAGCTAATGTGCCGCATTTTCGACGGCGAGCAGGAGGTGATCGCCGAAGAGTATATGCAGATGGTGCTGCAATTTGGCCTGTCAGAGGAGTATGACCGGCTGCAGATCACGCGCTTAATGCCGTTCCTCGGCTACTGGCCTGAAGAGAACCTCGCCATTGAGGTCACCGTCGAGTCGCTGATCCGCCCGCGCTTCCAGCGCTGGCTGCGCGATACCTTGATGCAATGCGAAAAATCGCAACGCAAACGGATTATTTTTGAACTTGCAGAGGCCGATGTGTGTCAACACATCAGCCGATTGCAGTCGGTCGTGCGATTGATCAATGGATTAGGCGCGCGCGTGGCGGTGGTTCAGGCGGGTCTGACGTTGGTCAGCACCAGTTGGATCAAAGCCCTGGATGTTGAGTTACTGAAGCTGCATCCGGGGTTGGTCAGGAACATTGAGAAGCGCACCGAAAACCAGCTGCTGGTACAGAGCCTTGTTGAAGCGTGTAAAGGCACACGAACCCGCGTCTTTGCGACCGGCGTTCGCACGCGCGGCGAATGGCAGATGCTGGTGGAGCGAGGCGTTGCGGGCGGACAGGGCGATTTCTTCGCGGCGTCCCAGCCGCTCGACACCAATGTGAAAAAATATTCACAAAGATATTCGGTTTGAACTGCTGTTTGAGTCGTTTTCACGTAGAATAACGCGCGCTGCCGTGGTCGGGGGGCGTGTGAGCCTGCCCGCCAGATTGTTGCAGTAAAAATGCCGGTTTGACCTTTGCCAGCTTGCAGGCGCAACGTGCCGGAACGACGGTTTTTTTACGCTTCCGGACAGAGTCATGTCGTTTTGCAACAAAGGAAACAAACTGCACTAATTTTCACCGTAGCTGAGACTTCTTGTGCCTTGTCGCTGCTGCGTGTGGTTGGTAAAGTAAGCGGATTTTTCTTTCCGCCCCAGCTTTCAGGATTATCCCTTAGTATGTTGAAAAAATTTCGTGGCATGTTTTCCAATGACCTGTCCATTGACCTGGGTACCGCGAATACCCTGATTTATGTAAAAGGACAAGGCATCGTACTGAATGAGCCTTCCGTAGTGGCCATTCGCCAGGATCGTGCCGGTTCACCGAAAAGCGTGGCCGCAGTCGGTCATGAAGCGAAGCAGATGCTTGGTCGTACGCCGGGCAATATCGCTGCAATCCGCCCGATGAAAGATGGCGTAATCGCGGACTTCTTCGTGACCGAAAAGATGCTGCAGCACTTTATCAAGCAGGTACACAGCAACAGCTTTATGCGCCCAAGCCCGCGCGTACTGGTCTGTGTGCCGGTTGGCGCAACGCAGGTTGAGCGCCGCGCGATTCGTGAATCCGCGCAGGGCGCTGGCGCCCGCGAAGTGTTCCTGATTGAAGAGCCGATGGCCGCCGCGATTGGCGCGGGTCTGCCGGTTTCCGAAGCGACCGGTTCTATGGTCGTTGATATCGGTGGTGGTACCACCGAAGTCGCCGTTATCTCCTTAAACGGCGTGGTTTACTCCTCCTCTGTCCGCATCGGCGGCGACCGCTTCGACGAAGCGATCATTAATTATGTGCGCCGCAACTACGGCTCGCTGATTGGTGAAGCCACCGCAGAACGTATCAAACACGAAATCGGCTCTGCCTACCCGGGCGATGAAGTGCGCGAAATCGAAGTGCGCGGTCGTAACCTGGCAGAAGGTGTACCGCGCGGTTTCACCCTGAACTCCAACGAAATCCTTGAAGCCCTGCAGGAGCCGCTGACCGGCATCGTTAGCGCTGTCATGGTCGCGCTGGAGCAATGCCCGCCGGAGCTGGCATCCGATATCTCCGAGCGCGGTATGGTTCTGACCGGCGGCGGCGCGCTGCTGCGCAACCTCGACCGTCTGCTGATGGAAGAGACGGGTATTCCTGTGGTAGTGGCAGAAGATCCCCTGACTTGCGTAGCGCGTGGCGGCGGCAAGGCGCTGGAAATGATCGATATGCACGGCGGCGACTTGTTCAGCGAAGAGTAATCCGCGTCAGATACGGGGCCTCGTGCTCCGTATCTGTCTGGCCTGAGAATACGCAAAGCCTATGAAGCCAATTTTTAGCCGTGGCCCGTCACTGCAGATTCGCCTGTTCCTGGCGGTTTTGGTGGCGCTTGGAGTCATCATCGCCGACAGCCGCCTCGGTACGTTCAGCCAGATCCGGACGTACATGGATACGGCCGTCAGCCCTTTCTATTTTATTTCCAATGGTCCCCGCGAATTATTAGACAGCGTGTCGCAAACGCTGGCTTCGCGCGATCAGCTCGAACTCGAAAACCGGGCGCTGCGCCAGGAGCTGCTGCTGAAAAACAGCGAGCTGCTGATGTTAGGGCAGTACAGGCAGGAGAACGCGCGGCTGCGCGAACTGCTCGGCTCGCCGCTGCGTCAGGATGAGCAAAAAATGGTCACCCAGGTGATCTCAACGGTTAACGATCCCTATAGCGATCAGGTGGTTATTGATAAAGGCAGCGTCAACGGCGTTTACGAAGGCCAGCCGGTGATCAGCGATAAAGGCGTTGTCGGCCAGGTTATCGCGGTTGCGAAAATGACCAGCCGCGTGCTGCTGATTTGCGATGCGACCCACGCGCTGCCGATCCAGGTGCTGCGTAACGATATCCGCGTCATTGCCGCCGGTAACGGCTGTACTGACGATCTGCAGTTAGAACATCTGCCGGCGAATACCGATATTCGCGTGGGTGATGTGCTGGTGACCTCCGGTCTCGGCGGACGTTTCCCGGAAGGCTATCCGGTTGCGGTGGTCTCCTCGGTGAAACTTGATACCCAGCGGGCGTACACGGTGATTCAGGCGCGTCCAACCGCCGGTCTGCAACGTTTACGTTACCTGCTGCTGCTCTGGGGCTCCGATCGCAACGGCGCTAACCCGCGCACGCCGGAAGATGTTCACCGCGTGGCGAACGAGCGTCTGCTGCAGATGATGCCGCAGGTGCTGCCTTCTCCGGACACCATGGGGCCGCCTGCACCGATGCCTGCGCCGGCGACCGGCTTAACCCAGCCGATGCCGCAACAATCGTCGGGAGGGCAGTAGTGGCAAGTTATCGTAGCCAGGGGCGCTGGGTCATCTGGCTCTCGTTTTTCATTGCGCTATTGCTTCAAATCATGCCCTGGCCGGATGACATCATCGTCTACCGGCCAAACTGGGTGCTGCTGATTCTGCTCTACTGGATCCTCGCCTTGCCGCACCGCGTAAATGTCGGTACGGGTTTCGCGATGGGTGCCATACTGGATCTCATTAGCGGATCCACCCTTGGCGTACGGGCGCTCTCCCTGAGCATCGTCGCCTATCTGGTCGCACTGAAATTTCAGTTATTCCGTAATCTGGCGCTCTGGCAACAGGCGCTGGTAGTAATGTTATTGTCGCTGGCAACAGAAGTGGTCGTCTTCTGGGCCGAATTTTTGGTGATCAACGTCTCGTTCAAACCAGAAATTTTCTGGAGCAGCCTGGTCAATGGCGTGCTCTGGCCGTGGATCTTCCTGCTTATGCGTAAGATCCGTCAGCAGTTTGCGGTGCAATAAAGGTTGATATGACAGCTATCTGGCTTGCTTCTGGTTCTCCCCGCCGTCAGGAATTGCTGACGCAGCTTGGGGTGTCGTTTGAGCGTATTGTTCCGGGTATCGAGGAGCAGCGGCAGGCCGGCGAGAGCGCCAGGCAGTACGTAGCGCGGCTGGCGCGGGAAAAAGCGCAGGCGGGCGTGGCGATGGTATCGCGCGATCTGCCGGTGCTGGGCGCCGACACTATTGTCATATTAAATGGGGAAGTGCTTGAAAAACCGCAGGACTCCTCGCATGCTCCCACTATGCTGCGTCAACTCTCCGGGCAGACTCACCAGGTGATGACCGCCGTCGCTATCGCGGACCGTGAGCAGGTGCTGGAGTGTCTGGTGGAAACCGAAGTGACCTTCAGAGCGTTATCAGAAAAGGATATTGCCGACTATGTAGCGAGCGGGGAACCGCTGGATAAAGCCGGTGCGTATGGTATTCAGGGGCTGGGCGGCTGCTTTGTCAGGAAAATTAACGGGAGCTATCACGCTGTCGTTGGCTTGCCGCTGGTGGAAACCTTTGAATTGCTGAGCAATTTCAACGCAGTGCGTGAAGGAAGAGATAATCATGACGGCTGAATTACTGGTCAACGTTACACCATCGGAAACGCGTGTTGCCTATATTGACGGCGGCATTCTGCAGGAAATTCATATCGAGCGCGAAGCACGGCGCGGGATAGTAGGCAATATCTACAAAGGTCGGGTCAGCCGGGTGCTACCGGGTATGCAGGCGGCTTTTGTAGATATTGGTCTGGAAAAGGCGGCGTTTCTACACGCCTCCGACATTATGCCGCACACCGAATGCGTCGCCGGTGAAGAGCAGAAGAACTTTACCGTGCGCGATATCTCCGAGCTGGTGCGCCAGGGCCAGGACCTGATGGTGCAGGTGGTGAAAGATCCCCTCGGCACCAAAGGCGCGCGTCTCACCACCGACATCACTTTACCCTCCCGTTACCTGGTCTTTATGCCGGGCGCCGCGCACGTTGGCGTCTCTCAGCGTATTGAGAGCGAAGCCGAGCGCGATCGCCTGAAAAAGGTGGTGGCGAGCTACTGCGATGAGCAGGGCGGGTTTATCATTCGCACCGCGGCGGAAGGGGTTTGCGAAGAGGATCTCGCCTCTGACGCGGCCTACCTGAAGCGCGTCTGGACGAAGGTAATGGAGCGCAAAAAGCGCCAGCAGACGCGTTATAAACTCTACGGCGAGCTGGCGTTAGCTCAGCGCGTCCTGCGCGATTTCGCCGATGCCCATCTCGATCGCATCCGCGTTGACTCGCGCCTCACCTTTGAAGCACTGCTGGAGTTTACCGCGGAGTACATCCCGGAGATGACCAGCAAGCTTGAGCACTACAGCGGCCGCCAGCCAATCTTCGATCTCTTTGATGTCGAGAATGAAATTCAGCGCGCGCTGGAGCGCAAAGTCGAGCTGAAATCGGGCGGCTACCTGATCATCGATCAAACCGAAGCGATGACCACCGTCGACATCAACACCGGCGCGTTTGTCGGCCATCGCAATCTCGACGACACCATCTTCAATACCAACATTGAAGCCACCCAGGCGATCGCCCGCCAGCTGCGGCTGCGCAATCTCGGCGGCATTATCATCATCGACTTTATCGATATGAATAATGAGGATCACCGCCGCCGCGTGCTGCACTCGCTGGAGCAGGCGCTGAGTAAAGACCGGGTGAAAACCAGCATCAACGGTTTCTCCCAGCTTGGTCTGGTGGAGATGACCCGCAAACGCACCCGCGAAAGCGTTGAACATGTGCTGTGCAATGAGTGCCCGACCTGTCACGGGCGCGGCACGGTAAAGACGGTCGAAACGGTGTGCTATGAAATCATGCGCGAAATCGTGCGCGTGCATCACGCCTACGACTCCGATCGCTTCCTGGTCTACGCCTCTCCGGCCGTGGCGGAAGCGCTGAAGAGCGAAGAGTCCCATGCGCTGGCGGAGGTGGAAATTTTCGTCGGTAAGCAGGTCAAAGTACAAATCGAGCCGCTCTATAATCAGGAGCAGTTTGACGTAGTCATGATGTAATTCGCGGCCATGCTGCGAAACAAGCGGGTCTGATAGGTTTGACAAGGAGAGAGGCGTGAGGCGACTGCCGGGGATATTACTGCTTACAGGCGCGACGCTGATCGTTATCGCGGCGCTGCTGGTAAGCGGGCTGCGCCTTGTGTTACCCCACCTTAATGAGTGGCGCGAGCCAATTCTGGCGCGCATCTCTGCACAAACCGGGCTTCCGCTTAAGGCCAGCGAGTTTCAGGCGCGCTGGCAAACCTTCGGCCCGGAGCTGGAGGTTCGCGATATTCAGGCCACGCTGAAAGATGGCGGCAGCGTTGAGGTAAAGCGCGTTACCCTGGCGCTCGACGTCTGGCAGAGCCTGCTTCACCTGCGCTGGCAGTTTCGCGATCTCACCTTTTACCAACTCGCGGTTAACAGCAATACCCCGCTTGAGAGCAGCGAAGAGGACAACACCCTCGGCAAAGATCGCATCAGCGATCTCTTTCTGCGCCAGTTCGATCACTTCGATCTGCGCGACAGCCGCGTAAGCTTTTTAACCCCCTCTGGTCAACGCGCCGAACTGGCGATCCCGCAGCTCACCTGGCTTAACGGCGACGATCGCCACCGTGCCGAAGGGCAGGTAAGCCTCACCAGCCTCACCGGGCAGCATGGCGTGATGCAGGTGCGTATGGATCTGCGCGATGACAACGGCCTGCTGAATAACGGCCGCGTCTGGCTACAAGCCGATGATATCGACGTCAAACCGTGGCTCAGCCAGTGGATGCAGGATAAGGTCGCGCTGACCTCCGCCCGCTTTAGCCTCGAAGGGTGGATGACGCTCAACAAGGGCGAAATTGAAAGCGGCGATGTGTGGCTGAAAAAAGGCGGTGCCAGTTGGCTGGGGAATAACACCACCCATCGCTTGACCGTCGACAACCTGACTACCCATATCAGCCGTCAGAAAGCGGGCTGGCAGTTTGACGTGCCGGTGACGCGCATTGCGATTGATGATAAACCCTGGCCGCAGGGCGCCCTCAGCTTTGCCTGGGTCCCGGCGCAGGAAGCGAAAGAGGCGAGCGATGAGCTACGCGTTCGTGCCACCAACCTTGAACTGAATAGCCTCGACGGGCTGATGCCGATTGCGCAGAAGATTTCCCCGGCGATGTATGACATCTGGAACACCCTGCAACCGGCGGGCAAGCTTGCGCGGCTGGCGGTCGATATTCCATTAAAAACGCCGGAAAAGAGCCGCTTCCAGGCGCGCTGGCAGGATCTCAGCTGGCATCAGTGGAAGCTGCTGCCCGGTATGGAGCACTTCGCCGGCACGCTTGAGGGGAGCGTTGAAAACGGGCGCCTAACCGCCGATATCTCACAGGCGAAGATGCCGTATGAGACGGTGTTCCGTGCGCCGCTGGAGATTGAAAAAGGGCTGGCCACGCTCAACTGGCAGAAGAACGAGCAGGGCTTCCAGCTGGACGGGCGCAATATTGATGTGCAGGCCACCGGGCTGCATGCGCGCGGGGATTTCCGTTATCTGCAACCGGAAGGCAAAGCGCCGTGGCTCAGCATTCTGGCCGGGATTAACGTCTCCGACGCCGGGCAAGCCTGGCGTTACTTCCCGGAAAACCTGATGGGCAAAGCGCTGGTGGATTATCTCAGCGGCGCAATTAAAGGCGGACAGACGGAAAACGCCACGCTGGTCTTCGCTGGTGACCCGAGCCTCTTCCCCTATAAGCATAATGAGGGGCAGTTTGAAGTATTGGTGCCCCTGCGTAATGCCACCTTTGCCTTCCAGCCGGACTGGCCTGCGCTGCAAAACCTCGACATTAGCCTCGATTTCCTCAATGACGGTTTATGGATGAAGAGCGACAAAGTGATGCTCGGCGGCGTGACCGCCAGCAAGCTGGCCGCTGCGATTCCGGATTACATCAAAGAGAAGCTGATCATTGATGCCGATATCAATGGGCCGGGCAAAGAGGTCGGCCCCTATTTTAAACAGACGCCGCTGCATGACTCGCTCGGCAGCGCGCTAGATGAGCTGCAAATTGATGGTGATGTGAGCGCTCGCTTACATCTGGATATTCCGCTGGATGGCGAGATGACGCTGGCCAAAGGCGAAGTCGCGCTGAAAAACAATTCGCTGTTTATCAAGCCCATCAGCAGCACACTGAAAAACCTCAGCGGCAAATTCAGCTTTGAGAATGGCAACCTGAAGAGTGAGCCGCTGACCGCCACCTGGTTTAACCAACCGCTGAACCTCGACTTCACGACTACCGAGGGCGCTAAAGCCTACGAGGTGGCGGTGAATCTCAACGGCAACTGGCAGCCATCACGTACCGGCGTACTGCCGGAGCAGCTTAACGATGCGCTGCGCGGTAACGTAACATGGAAAGGGGATGTTGGCGTGACGCTCCCTTACCACGGCGAAGCGAGCTATAAAGTTAACCTGGCAGGCGATCTCGGCAATATCGCCAGCACTTTACCACCGCCGCTTGAAAAGCGGGCAGGCCATGCGCTGCCGGTGAAGGTCAACGTGGATGGTAACCTGCACAGCTTTGCGCTGACCGGTAACGCAGGCGTGGATAATCACTTCAACAGCCGCTGGCTGCTCGGCAGCAAGCTGGCGCTCGATCGCGGCATCTGGACCTCGGAGAGTAAAACCACACCGCCGCTGCCGGAGCAGAGCGGGCTGGAGCTTAATCTGCCGCCGCTGGACGGCGCGCAGTGGCTGGCGCTGTTTAATCAGGGCGCAGCAAGCCATGTCAGCAGCAGCGCTTCGCTGCCGTCGCGCATCACGCTGCGCACGCCCGCCCTGACGCTCGGCGGGCAGCAGTGGAATAACATGAGCATCGTCTCGCAGCCGCAGTTTGCTGGCACCACTATTGACGCGCAGGGCCGCGAGCTTAACGCGACGCTGAAGATCAATAAAAACGCGCCGTGGCAGGCCGATATTCGTTATCTCTACTACAACCCGGCGAGCGCCGCGAAGACGAAAGATATCACTTCGCCAACCACGCTTTTCAGCGAGCAGCAGCGCATTGATTTCAGCGGCTGGCCCGATCTGCAACTGCGCTGTAAAGAGTGCTGGCTGTGGGGGCAGAAATATGGCCGTATCGAGGGCGATTTTGCTATTAAAGGCGATACGCTGACGCTGGCAAATGGGCTGGTCGACAGCGGTGTCGCGCGCCTCACCGCCGACGGCGAGTGGGTCAACCGCGCGGGCGGCGAGCGCACGTCCATTAAGGGCATTTTGCGCGGCGACAAGCTCGATTCGGCGATGGGCTTCTTTGGGGTACCGACGCCGGTGCGCGACGCGCCGTTCAACGTCAATTACGATCTGCACTGGCGCAGCGCGCCGTGGCAGCCGCAGGAAGCATCGCTCAACGGCATTCTGCGCACACGCCTCGGCAAAGGCAAAATCGATGATATCAGCACCGGACATGCCGGGCAGATCCTGCGCCTCTTCAGCGTCGATTCGCTGCTGCGCAAGCTGCGCTTTGATTTCAGCGACACCTTCAGTAATGAGGGCTTCTGGTTTGACTCCATTCGCAGCACGGCGTGGATCAAAGATGGCGTCCTGCACACCGATGACACGCTGGTCGACGGGCTGGAAGCGGATATCGCGATGAAAGGCTCGGTAGATCTGGTGCGTCGCCAGCTTGATGTTGAAGCGGTGGTGGCACCGGAAATCTCCGCGACCGTTGGCGTGGCGGCGGCGTTTGCCGTTAACCCGATTGTTGGCGCGGCGGTATTCGCGGCCAGTAAAGTGCTGGGTCCGCTGTGGAATAAAGTCTCCATTTTGCGCTACCGCATTACCGGCCCGGTAGACCAGCCGCAGATCAACGAAGTGATGCGCCAGCCGCGTGCCGACAAAAAGCAATGATTTGACGGCATCAGCGAATTGCCTCAAGCTCCTTGTATCGCACTTTTTTATTGCCCGATGTGGCGGCAACGACGAGAAAACATGATGAGTCTTAATCTGGTGAGTGAACAACTACTGGCAGCGAATGGCCTGAATCATCAGGATCTGTTTGCCATTCTCGGTCAACTGACCGCGCGTCGTCTTGACTACGGCGACCTCTATTTCCAGTCGAGCTATCACGAATCCTGGGTTTTAGAAGACCGCATCATCAAAGATGGTTCGTACAATATTGACCAGGGCGTGGGCGTGCGCGCCATCAGCGGCGAGAAAACCGGTTTTGCTTACGCAGACCAGATCAGCCTGTTGGCGTTAGAGCAGAGCGCACAGGCCGCGCGCACCATCGTCCGCGAAGAGGGCGACGGTAAAGTCAAAACTCTCGGCGCGGTTGAGCATCAGAGCCTCTATACCAGCATTGATCCGCTGCAAAGCATGAGCCGCGAAGAGAAGCTCGATATCCTGCGTCGCGTCGATAAAGTGGCACGCGCTGCCGACAAGCGGGTGCAGGAAGTGACTGCCAGCCTGACCGGCGTCTATGAGCTGATTCTGGTGGCGGCGACGGACGGCACGCTGGCGGCCGATGTGCGCCCGCTGGTACGTCTCTCTGTCAGCGTACAGGTTGAAGATGACGGTAAACGCGAGCGCGGTGCCAGCGGCGGCGGCGGTCGTTTCGGTTACGAGTGGTTCCTGCAAGAGGTGGATGGCGAAGTTCGTGCCGACGCCTGGGCGCACGAAGCGGTGCGTATGGCGCTGGTCAATCTCTCTGCCGTTGCCGCGCCTGCGGGCACGCTGCCAGTGGTGCTGGGCGCAGGCTGGCCGGGCGTGCTGCTGCATGAAGCGGTTGGTCACGGCCTCGAAGGGGACTTCAACCGTCGCGGCACTTCCGTATTCAGCGGCCAGATGGGGCAGCTGGTTGCCTCCGAGCTTTGCACCGTGGTCGATGACGGCACCATCGCCGATCGCCGTGGTTCAGTTGCCATTGACGATGAAGGGACGCCGGGCCAGTACAATACGCTGATCGAAAACGGCGTGCTGAAAGGCTATATGCAGGACAAGATGAACGCGCGCCTGATGGGCGTGAAGCCGACCGGTAACGGGCGTCGTGAGTCATATGCCCATCTGCCGATGCCGCGCATGACCAACACCTATATGCTGGCGGGAAAATCGACGCCGCAGGAGATTATCGAATCCGTGGAGTACGGCATCTATGCGCCGAACTTCGGCGGCGGCCAGGTGGATATCACCTCCGGCAAGTTCGTCTTCTCCACCTCCGAGGCCTATCTGATTGAAAAAGGCAAAGTGACCAAAGCGGTGAAAGGCGCGACCCTGATTGGCTCCGGCATCGAAGCGATGCAGCAGATCTCCATGGTGGGTAACGATCTGAAGCTCGATAACGGCGTTGGCGTCTGCGGTAAAGAGGGGCAGAGCCTGCCAGTTGGCGTGGGTCAACCGACGCTGAAGGTCGACAATCTGACCGTCGGCGGCACGGCCTAATCCTTACCGTTCACCCTCTTTGCGCAAAGAGGGTGAACGCTTTCACACCCTGCGCCCCTGCATGCTCTGGTAGACCTTCGCCACCTCGATAAAGTAATCCGTTAAATAGTTAATACAGACCTGCACTTTCAACGGCAGCTTATCTTTCTGCGTGTAGAGCGCGTAAACCGGGCGCGGATCCGACTGGTAGCGCGGGAGCAGGATCTCAAGCTGACCGCTGTTGATCTCATCGATCACCCACATCAGCGGCACGTAGGCGATCCCCGCGCCGGCGGTTAACCAGCGGGTTAAGGTCATCGGATCGTTGGTGACAAACCGCCCCTGTGGGATCAGGCGCGTGGCGATCCCTTCCGGGGCCACCAGCTCAAACTCATTATCCGGGCGCACGCTGTACTCCAGCCACGAGTGGTTCACCATATCGGCCGGTTTTTCCGGCGTGCCGTACTGGGCGAGATAGTTTTTGGCCGCGCAGACCACCATCGGCATGGTGCCGAGGCGGCGGGAGAAGAGGCTGGAATCCTGCAACGCGCCCACGCGGATCACCACGTCCAGCCCGTCGGCGATAAGATCCGGCGCCGGGATCCCCGTTACCAGATTCACCGACAGCCCCGGGTGCTCTTTCAGCATCTCGGCGGTCATTTTTGCCAGCACATTTTGCGCCATGGTTGAAGAGCTACCGATGCGCAGCGTGCCGATGGGCGTATTGTTAAAGGCGTAGAGCTGCTCGTGCACATCCTGCACCTCATGGAGCATCCTGCGACAGCCCTGATAGTAGATCTTTCCCGCTTCGGTCAGCCCAATGCTGCGCGTGCTGCGGTTCAGCAGCTTAACCTGCAGTTCATCCTCCAGCTTCGCCACGGTCTGGCTGATGGACGAAACGCTCATCTGCAACTGGCGGGCAGCGGCGGTAAATGAGCCCAGTTCCACCACTTTGGCGAACACCGACATGCGTTTTAAACGTTCCATTATTCACTCTGACTTAAAAGTGATTTAGATCACATAATATAGATAACAGCATAACAGTTACGCTAATATACTATCTATCCATAATATTCACGTCACTCTCGCCTGGCTCTCCTTGCCCTTTCCTGCGGTGGCGTACGAACGATTTATCACCTGCAAGCGTAAAAAAACCAAGGTCAACATGAGTCTGTTTCCCGTCATCGTGGTGTTCGGTTTGTCGTTCCCACCGATTTTTTTCGAGCTGATTTTGTCGCTGGCGATTTTCTGGCTGGTGCGTCGGATGCTGATCCCGACCGGGATCTACGATTTTGTCTGGCATCCTGCGCTGTTTAACACCGCGCTCTATTGCTGCCTGTTTTACCTGCTGTCGCGTTTATTTGTTTGAGGTAGAAGTGAAAACACTAACAAGAAATATCACCCGTACCGCGATCACCGTGGCGCTTGTTATCCTGGCGTTTATCGCCATTTTCCGCGCCTGGGTTTACTACACCGAATCTCCCTGGACGCGTGATGCGCGCTTCACCGCCGACGTGGTAGCCATCGCCCCGGATGTCACCGGGCTTGTCACCAGCGTCGATGTTCACGATAACCAACTGGTCAAACAGGGCCAGGTGCTCTTCACCATCGACCAGCCGCGCTACCAAAAAGCGCTTGAGCAGGATGAAGCCGATGTCGCCTATTACCAGGCGCTGGTCAATGAGAAGCGACGCGAAGCCGGCCGCCGCAACCAGCTAGGCATCCAGGCGATGTCGCGCGAAGAGATTGATCAGGCGAATAACACCCTGCAAACCGAACTGCATCAGTTAGCGAAAGCGCAGGCGACGCGCGATCTGGCGAAGCTCGATCTGGAGCGCACTACTATTCGTGCGCCGGCCGATGGCTGGGTCACCAACCTCAATGTTTATGCCGGTGAGTTCATCACCCGCGGCTCTACCGCCGTGGCGCTGGTGAAACAGAACAGTTTCTATGTGCTGGCCTATATGGAAGAGACCAAGCTTGAGGGCGTACGCGTCGGTTATCGCGCCGAGATCACGCCGTTAGGCAGCAATCAGGTGCTGAAAGGCACCGTCGACAGCGTCGCCGCCGGGGTAACCAACTCCAGCAGCACCAATGACAGCAAAGGGATGGCGACCGTCGACTCCAACCTTGAATGGGTTCGCCTGGCGCAGCGCGTGCCGGTGCGCATCCGTCTGGATAAACAGCAGGGCAACCTGTGGCCGGCAGGCACCACCGCAACCGTCGTGGTCACCGGCAAAACCGATCGCGACGCCAGCCACGATTCGCTGTTTCGTAAAATCGCCCACCGTCTGCGTGAGCTGGGGTAATCGCTATGGGGCTGTTCTCTATCGCCAGCCAGCATCTGCGCTTTGCCTGCAAACTGGCCGGCGCGGTAGTGCTGGCGCTGTTTGTCGGCTTTCACTTCCAGCTTGAAACACCGCGCTGGGCGGTGCTGACCGCGGCGATTGTTGCCGCCGGTCCCGCTTTTGCGGCAGGCGGCGAGCCTTATTCCGGCGCGATCCGCTACCGGGGTATGTTGCGTATCGCCGGGACTTTCATCGGCTGTATTGCCGGGCTGACCATCATCATTATGCTGATCCGCACGCCGCTGCTGATGCTGCTGGTGAGTTGCATCTGGGCGGGCTTTTGTACCTGGGTCTCTTCGCTGATACGCGTTGAGAACTCCTACGCCTGGGGGCTGGCGGGCTATACGGCGCTGATCATTGTTATCACCATTGAGCCCAACCCGCTGCTGGCACCGCAATACGCCGTGGAGCGCTGTAGTGAGATCGTGGTGGGGATTTTGTGCGCGATTGTCGCCGATCTGCTCTTCTCGCCGCGCTCGGTGAAGCAGGTGATTGACCAGGAGCTCGATAGCCTGCTGGTGGCGCACTACCAGTTGATGCAACTCTGTATCAAGCATGGCGACAGCGAAGAGGTCGATGCCGCCTGGGCGGCGCTGGTTCGCCGCACCGCCGGGCTGGACGGTATGCGCAGCAACCTGAAGATCGAATCCTCGCGCTGGGGGCTGGCAAACCGCCGTCTGAAGGTAATCAACACCCTCTCGCTGACGCTGATTACCCAGGCGTGCGAGACCTACCTGATTCAGAATACGCGCCCGGATCTGATCACCGATACCTTTCGCGAGCTGTTCGACGAGCCGGTCGAAACGGTGCAGGACGTGCACCGGCAGTTAAAACGTATGCGCCGGGTGATTATCTGGACCGGCGAGCGCGACACGCCGGTGACGCTCTACAGCTGGGTCGGGGCGGCGACGCGCTACCTGCTGCTTAAGCGCGGCGTGATTGGTAACACCAAAATCAGCGCCATCGAAGAGGAGGTGCTGCGGGGCGAAGCGGTGGTGAAAGCGGAGTCCGCCGAGCGCCACCACGCAATGATTAACTTCTGGCGCACCACGCTCTCTTGTGCCCTCGGCACGCTCTTCTGGCTGTGGACCGGCTGGACCTCCGGCAGCGGGGCGATGGTGATGATCGCCGTTGTCACCTCGCTGGCGATGCGGCTGCCCAATCCGATTATGGTGGCGAAAGATTTCGTCTACGGCATGTTGTGGGCATTACCGATTGGCGCGCTCTACTTCCTGGTTATTCTGCCCGCCACCCAGCAAAGCATGCTGCTGCTCTGTATCAGCCTTGCGGTGCTGGCCTTCTTTATTGGCATCGAAGTGCAGAAACGGCGGCTGGGATCGATGGCGACGCTGGCAGGCACCATCAATATTCTGGTGCTGGATAACCCGATGACCTTCAAGTTCAGCTTCTTCCTCGACAGCGCGCTCGGGCAGCTGGTGGGTGTGGTGCTGGCGATAACGGTGATCCTGCTGGTGCGCGATAACTCGCAGGCGCGCACCGGACGCGTGCTGCTTAACCAGTTTGTCTCGGCGGCGGTCTCGGCAATGACCACCAACACCGCCCGGCGTAAAGAGAACCACCTCCCGGCGCTCTATCAACAGCTCTTTCTGCTGCTGAATAAGTTTCCCGGCGATGTGGCGAAGTTCCGCCTCGCGCTAACACTGATCATTGCCCACCAGCGGCTGCGCGATGCGCCGGTGCCGATCAATGACGATCTCTCGGCCTTCCACCGGCAGTTGCGCCGCACGGCATCTGAGGTGATTGCCGCCGGATCCGATACCAAACGGCGTCGCTACTTTACCCAGTTGCTTGAAGAGCTGGCGGTCTATCAGCAGAAACTGCGCGAATGGAATGCCTCGCCGCAGGTGACGGAGCCGGTCGAGCGGTTAACCGGCATGCTACATAAGTATCAACACGCGCTAACCAGCAATTAATGACAAAGCCGACGCCCTAAGCGTCGGTTTTTTTATGACTATACTTCACAGGAGAATCAACACACCGCAGATCAGGAGAACTCATGAGCACGCAGGCATTGCAGGAGAGTGCGCTTTTTCAGACCGGTTATCTGGTCGATGGCGTCTGGAAAACCCTGGAGACCACCTTTGAGGTTCTGAACCCGGCCAGCGGCGAGGTGATCGCGCGCGTGGCGAAAGCGGGGAAAAAAGAGACCGAAGAGGCGATAGCCGCCGCGGCGCGCGCCTTTCCCGCCTGGCGGGCAAAAACCGCCAAAGAGCGCTCAACCATTCTCTATCGCTGGTATGAGTTGATTATCGAGAACAAAAGCTGGCTGGGGCGCTTGATGACCAGCGAGCAGGGTAAACCGTTGAAAGAGGCGGAGGGCGAAGTCGAGTACGCCGCCAGCTTTATTCAGTGGTTTGCCGAGCAGGCCAAACGCGCCAACGGCGAGATCATTCCGCCGGTTAAGCCGGGATCGCGCATTCTGGCGACCCGTGAACCTATCGGCGTGGTCGCGGCCATTACGCCGTGGAACTTCCCGATGGCAATGCTGACCCGCAAGCTTGGCCCGGCCCTGGCCGCAGGCTGCACCGGGGTGATCAAACCCGCCAACAATACGCCGCTGAGCGCCTTTGCGCTGTTAACGCTGGCGAAAAAAGCGGGTGTCCCGGATGGCGTGCTGAACGCGGTCGCTGGCACAACCTCTGAGATCAGCGATGCCATTATGGCAAGCCCGGAGGTGCGCAAAATCTCCTTCACCGGCTCAACGGCGGTGGGCAAAACGCTGGTGCGCAATGCAGCCGAGACGATGAAAAAGGTCTCAATGGAGCTGGGCGGCAATGCGCCCTATATCGTCTTTGACGATGCGGATATCGATGCCGCAGTGCAGGGCGCGGTGGCGAACAAGTTCCGCAACGCAGGCCAGGTGTGCGTTAGCGTCAACCGCTTCTATATCCAGGAGGGTGTCTATGACGCGTTTACCCGCAAGCTGAGCGAGGCGGTTAACGCGCTGAAAGTGGGTAATGGCATGGATGAAGGTGTGGTCGTCGGCCCGCTGATTGAGTCGTCCGCTGTCGATAAGGTACGTGAGCATGTTGAAGATGCGGTGGCGAAAGGCGCGAAAGTGCTGACCGGCGGCGAACCGCACGCGCTGGGCGGTAACTTCTGGCAGCCGACGGTGCTCGGTGACTGTAGCGATGGCATGAAACTGGCGCAGGAAGAGACCTTCCGCCCGCTTGCCGCCTGCTTCCGCTTTACCAGCGAAGAGGAGGTGATCAAACGCGCCAATGCCACGCCGTTTGGGCTGGCAGCCTACTTCTATACGCAAAACCTGCAACGGGTATTCCGCGTTTCGCAGGCGCTGGAGAGCGGCATGATCGGCGTGAACGAGTGCGCGGTATCGACCGAAGTCGCGCCCTTTGGCGGCGTGAAGGAGTCGGGTTTAGGCCGCGAAGGCTCCGTGCTGGGATTAGACGAGTTTATGGAAGTGAAAACGCTACATTTAGGCGGCTTATAAACAGTGGAACGGCAGATGATGGAGAGCATGAAAACCTACACCTTCGATTTCAAAGAGATCGCCGATCAGCGCGCCTTCTACCGCGATTTTTGTCGCCAGTTCGCCCTTGAGGAGGAGAAGGTGCACGATCTCGATTCGCTGTGGGATGTGGTAGTGGGGGAAGCGCTACCGCTGCCGCTGGAGATTGCGTTTATCCATCTGCCGGAGAAGAAGCGCCGCCGTTTCGGTGCGCTAATCCTGCTGTTTGATGAAGCGGAAGAGGAGCTGGAGGGCGCGCTGCATTTTAATGTGCGCTAGCCGTGCTCTATTTTCAGAATATATAAATATCACGCTGTGCTAGAGTTAATTCGCGGCAGGCAGAGAGCCTGTCGCGATAAATATAATAAGTAGGGGCTTATTACTATATTTTCAATGTAGAGCAATATTTTCTTCTATTACTAAACCAAAGGATGGTTAGTATGAAAAAGATATATTCGCTTGAAGTCACGCTATCACTCTGTTTATCTCTTTTTTTCCCTTCCTGCGCACTGCATGCGAAAGCGCGCATTGTTCAACGCTCCGTGGCGAATGCCGATATTCCTTATCAGACCTATCGTGATTTCGCGACCAATAAGGGGGCTTTTTATCCGGGAGCGCGGGATGTGCCCATTTATAATAAATATGGCCAGACGGTTGGCCTGTTAAATCAGGCACCGATGCCCGATTTCAGCAGCGTAAATAATAGATCGGGTATCGCTACACTTATTCACCCGCAATATGCAACGACGGTGCATCATAATCCCACGTCATATCTCAGCACCCTGGAATTTGGTCATTACCCTTATGAACTTGCGGACAGAGAGAGTATCCGGCTAAAGGACTTTAGCGTTATTCGCTTAAATAAAGTGGTCACGGAGGTGGCGCCCGCCACGATAGCCCCCTTAAACATGCCGCTCAAAACCCTGCATGACGAGGCGCGTTTTCGTCTCTTTTACCGCATGGGATCCGGCAGACAAAAAGTGAGCGATGCCTCGGGTAAGCGGAGCGATATCCAGGGGGCGTATCGTTTTCTCACTGGTGGGACCATCGGTCAGCCACGGATTAACCTTTATCAACTGTTAGTAATCAACTCCGGCGATGTTTTTGACCCTAAAAATGGTCCGCTGGCGAGCCACGGCGCACTGGGCGATAGTGGCTCCCCGCTCTACGCCTGGGATCGCCTGAACAACCAGTGGATCGTGGTCGGCGCATTAAGCATGCTCTATCTGGGGCCTATTGAGCAGACCGCGTACACCTTTGTTGACCCACAATTTATTCAGCAGACAAGGGATAAATATGCCAGTGCGGCGATAGAAAACCGGCAACGCAATGCGCTGTTTATCTGGCGATACGATGCGGCAACCGGGGCGGGCACGTTAACGCAGGGGAGAAGCACTTATGCCATGCAGGGTAAGGGCCCAGAGGGTACCAGTAGCGGTAACGATCTGACTTTTCGCGGCGCGAATGCTGTTCTGATGTTGCAGGATAGCGTCGATCAGGGCGCGGGAAGCTTAACCTTTTATGGCAACGCCAGCGTCTCGCCGATGGAGGCGCAGACGTGGATCGGTGGCGGCGTCAATGTCGCTGCCGGCGCAACGGTAAAATGGCTGGTGAACGGCACCGAAGGCGATAACTTGCATAAGGTGGGAAAAGGTACGCTGAGCGTTAACGCGCTGGGCATCAACCCTGGCGGATTGAGTATCGGTGACGGAACCGTGGTGCTCGCCCAGCGCCCCGATGCACAAGGCAGGGTGAAAGCATGCAGCCTGCTGCGCATCGTCAGCGGCAGGCCATTAGTGGTGCTTCGCGATGGTCAGCAGGTCGATCCCGACTCGATTACATGGGGCTTTCGCGGCGGCAGGCTGGACGTTAACGGCAATGCGCTCACCTTCCACCAGCTCAATGCCGAAGATTACGGGGCCGCGCTGATTAATCGTGCAGGAAAGCGGGCCGATATCCATCTGCGTTATCAGCGCGCGATCGACTCCATCCCAGTCTACGAGTGGTCTTACTCGCGAACCGGGCTGGTCGGCGAGCTGTATGGGTACCGTAATTCCAATACCGGCACTAATGATTACTTCATTCTTAAAACGCCTGAGTATGACTGGTTCCCGGACAATCAGCACAGCAATGAACATTGGGAGTTTGTCGGTCACGATCATCAGCAGGCGATCCGCACCCGTTATGAGCGCCTTAAAGATGAGGACTACATGTATCACGGGCAGCTGCGGGGAAACCTTAACTTCACTAACCGTGTCGCACCCGGAACGCGGGGCGCGTTGATTCTCGATGGCGCGGTCGACATAGCCGGCGATTTTACGCAGCAGTATGGCCGGCTGGTGTTTCAGGGCCATCCTGTTATCCACGCCTATAACACGCCGGAAATTATTGAAAAACTGCGTTCGCTGCGGGATTTTTCACTGCGCAGCGAGCCGGTCTCGTTTACGCAGCCTGACTGGGAGCGCCGCATCTTTCACGTCAATCGCTTAGTGCTCGATTATGCCTCGTTCGATCTGGCAAGAAATGCGTCACTGACCGGCAATATTGAGGCCAGAGGCTCGGCTATCACACTGGGTAGCGCTACGCCTTATATCGATATTAATGATGGCAATGGCGTGGTGAACGTGCCGCGCCGGGGCAGCTCAACGGGGGCGCTTGATGAGGAACTTAGCCGCTTCTGGGGGCACATTAACCTCTCCGCGCACTCGACGCTCGCCATTCGGGAGAAATTTACCGGCACGGTTTACGGACAGGATAGCCAGGTCACGGTTTCGTCGCGGGATGCGACCCTGGACGGATTCAGCCAGTTCAGCCAAACCCCGCTCACCCTTCTGGAGAATGCGCGGCTGACCGCAACGGGTGGCTGGAGCAGTGACGCTACGGTGAGCGTCGGCCCTTCCGCCTCGCTACTGCTGGCGGCCAATCCTGTCGCGCCGGGGCGCGTGACGCCAACACTCTATGCGCTCAAGAGCAGTGCAACCTATGAACTTAATGATGAAAGCACGCTTAACGTGGCCCCCTTTGCCTCGCTATGGGGACATATTCACGCCGTGGGCGAGGCGTTCATCCGCTTTGGTGAGAGTGATGTGCCGCGTCTTGTTGAGGGCGTGACACCCGGGCAGAAGGGGAGCGTGGCCAGGCTCTTTGGTTTTCAGAGCAGCTGGATTGGTTCACTCTCTGCGCCGCGCGCAAGTTTAAGCCTCAATGCGACGCGGTGGCAGCTACGCCGCGATTCCGGGGTCGGCAGGCTCTCAGCGTCGCGCTCGCTGGTGGGGCTTTCCGCTGGAAGACATCGCTTTAACACCTTAAGAATTGGTGAGTTAGAGGCCAGCGATACGGGGTTTGCCCTGCGTACGGATCTGCAAAGCAGCGATAAAATCGTGATTAGCCAGCGTGCGGCTGGGGGAAACAACGTTCTGTTTCTGGATGTGCTTAAACTCTCCCGACGCCTCCAGGGGCTGCATCTTCCGTTGATTACGGCCCCGCGCGGCACGCCTGCTTCGCTCTTTACGGCGGCAAAGGCGGTGAGGGGATTTAGCAAACTTGAGCCGATTATCAAACGGCAAGAGGATGCGCTAAACACACAGTGGGTTCTGACCGGTTTCCGGCAGACGCCCGATCCCGCCGCCGTTGCCAAAGCCAGACGCTTTTTTGCCATGAGTTATAAGCGGTTCATTACGGAAGTGAATAGCCTGAATAAACGCGCCGTGCAGTTGCGGGAAAAGGGCGGGCGTGCGGGAGCGTGGGCATTCACGCAACGCCATAACGGCACCGGCAAAGGGGGCGTAAGCCATCACGACGCCATGACCTGGTCGGGTATCGACAGAAAAAGCGCCTTGCCCGGCGCCGATCTCTATTCTGGCATCTATATGAGTTACGCCACCCAGCAGTTAAGTGGCGAGAGCATGCAGGGGAGCAGCCGCGATTTCGGCGCAGGCTACTACGCCACGTTGCTGAGCAAGTCTGGTCTCTATCTCGATGCGGGCGTGAAATATGTCCACTCGTTCAATCACGACTGGCTGGCATTCAGCGGTCTTAACGCACGGAATTACCGTACAAACAGCTGGTTAGGCGGCGTTGAAGCGGGGTATCACTATCCGCTGACCCGGCATGCCTACATCGAGCCGCAGGCGCAGGTTGTGCTGGGCAAGCTCTCTGGCGCCACGTTTCACTGGCACGATCGTGGTCTCCCTCTCTCCCTGCACCGGCAGAGCGCGATCCCGTGGGTGGGACGTACAGGGATCGTGGCGGGGGCGCACTTCTGCGATGATGATCGGGCGATTACGCTGCGGGCAGGGTGGCATTATGAGACGGAACTGCGGGCGGATGGCGATATCATCCTTCATGACGATGCAGGCAATATGCGGGTTAAGGCCGAACGTGACGGGCGCATACACTACCATGCCAGCGTTGATGGGCAGGTGAGCGATAACCTCCACATGGAGCTTGATGTTGCGCACTCAAGGTTTGGCAACATGGATGCGGAGCAGGCTATCAACGCGCAGGTTCACTACTATTTCTGATAAAAAAAAGCCCCTGCCAGGGGAGGCAGGGGCAAGTCGTCGGACAGACGACGAGGGTTTATTTGTACAGTTCAGCCGTCACGTGGGTATGAGAACCGGTGCGGGCTTCAATAATGCGGTAGCTGCTTGCGCCAGCCTGGTCGGCTTTCGCAGAGAGTTCCTGGCGGATATCCATCGGTACACCGGCAATCTGTGAAACAGAGACGGTGCCTACGGATTGCAGGTTGCTGGCCTGATCGCTGTTAACCAGCGTTGCGGCACTCGCGCCGAATGAGAGCAGGGAAGCAAGGCCAAGGGATGCGATAATCAGATTGCGTTTCATACTGTGTTCTCCTTAAGAGAGACTCAACGGCGAGAAGGGTTAAACGTCTTTTCTTATGCCTGGTGCCGTTGAGCGATTAATTCATAGGGTTTGGGGTAAAACTTATTTGTAGAGTTCTGCCGTCGCGTGCCAGCGGTCACCGCTGTGCGCTTCAATGATGCGGTAGGAGGATGCACCCTGCTCTTCCGCTTTTTTGCTCAGCTGCGCGTTCATGTCCATCGGTGAAGAGGCGATGGCGCCGACGGAGACGGTACCCAGAGACTGGCGGTCTTGCGCCTGGTCTGCATTGATCATGTCAGCGGCAAAGGCGCCGAATGAGAGTGCTGAGAGGATACCCATAGTTGCGATAGATGATTTGATATTCATAATGCTTACCTCGTCGTATTCTTTTCTTTGAATTTTTCCAGGGGCTCGTTTTGTGACCCCCATCACGAAATCAAGTATACACTAATCACGCGAATAATTAATACCAAGCTAATTATAACTACGCCGAATATATATAACGCACGGCGCTTTTTATAACCTGGCGGCATAAAAATTTTGCTTAAGGCGAAGAATTAGTTAACGAGGATTAATAAAATCAGCGAGATAGATTGCTTTGATTTTTTGTGCGGTGCTATCGGCTGCGGCAGGGTAATGAAACGAAAAATCGCACTATTTGTTAAATGATATGGGGTGGAAAGTCGCCTGAAAGGGAAGAAATGCCGAACATTCCCCCTCAGCGGGAACCGAGGGGAATGCGCGATTAAAGCTCTTGTTCGAAGAGGACGAGGATCGCTTCGTAGAGATCTTTAACGGTAAAGCCGCGGGCTGGCGTAGTGAAGATGGTGTCGTCACCGGCGATGGTGCCGAGGATCCCTTCCGCTTTACCCAGCGAGTCGAGCAGGCGCGCGATCAGCTGTGCGGCACCCGGACTGGTGTGGATAACCACTACCGCGTCGTTGTAGTCGATGTCCAGCACCAGGTTCTTCAGCGGGCTGGAAGTCGTCGGCACGCCCATCTCAATCGGCAGGCAGTAGACCATTTCCATCTTCGCGTTACGCGTGCGTACCGCGCCGAACTTGGTCAACATGCGTGAGACTTTAGACTGATTGATATTGTCGAAGCCCTCTTCTTGTAAGGCCTGGACAATTTCACCCTGGGAACTGAATTTCTCTTCTTTTAAAAGCGCTTTAAACGCCTTCACTAATTCTTCTTGTTTAGCCGAGCTTCGCATAAGTCACCCGTAATATGGCTGTGAAAACGACATTATTATGCATATTAATGAATTTTTATGCAAACATTCTGCAGATAAATATGCTGAAAAGTTATGGGGAAGGGCGCGGAGTTTAGCAAATTCTTTCGTTAAGGACATCAGCATGTGGCTTACGTCGCAAATAAGAGTAAAAAGTAAATTAAATGTTATAAATATGATGTTATTTTGGTGAATTCTACAGCTATATTATAAACTCGTTAAGTTAGTTGCTTAGCTTGCCGATCTGACGGTCATATTTAACCCTTTTATAAAATCGCTACAGTGGGCTGTGCCGCGTTATTTTGGCGCACTTATTGTCATAATTAGCAGGGTGAATTAAGGTCGCCGCAGCGGAGTAACAATATATTTAGCTAACCATAATAAGGAGTTTAGGATGAAAGTCGCAGTCCTCGGCGCGGCCGGCGGTATCGGCCAGGCGCTTGCCCTACTACTGAAAACACAACTGCCTTCAGGTTCAGAACTCTCCCTCTACGACATCGCACCAGTCACTCCCGGTGTCGCTGTAGACCTCAGCCATATCCCGACCGATGTAAACATCAAAGGCTTCTCCGGTGAAGATGCGACGCCAGCGCTGGAAGGTGCCGACGTGGTGCTGATCTCCGCAGGGGTTGCGCGTAAGCCGGGTATGGATCGCTCTGACCTGTTTAACGTGAATGCCGGTATCGTGAAGAACCTGGTGGCGCAGGTGGCAAAAACCGCGCCGAAAGCCTGTATCGGTATCATTACCAACCCGGTCAACACCACCGTCGCGATTGCGGCTGAAGTGCTGAAAAAAGCGGGCGTCTATGACAAGAACAAACTGTTTGGCGTGACCACGCTGGACATCATTCGCTCCAATACTTTTGTTGCTGAGCTGAAAGGTAAGAAACCAGCAGAGATTGAAGTGCCGGTAATTGGCGGGCACTCTGGCGTGACGATCCTGCCGCTGCTGTCGCAGATCCCGGGCGTGACCTTCAGCGAGCAGGAAGTTGCCGACCTGACCAAACGTATTCAGAACGCGGGCACCGAAGTGGTGGAAGCGAAGGCGGGTGGCGGTTCAGCAACCCTCTCCATGGGCCAGGCGGCTGCACGCTTTGGTCTGTCGCTGGTTCGCGCCCTGCAGGGCGAGAGCGGCATCGTTGAGTGCGCCTATGTTGAAGGCGATGGCGAACATGCGCGTTTCTTCTCGCAGCCGCTGCTGCTGGGTAAAAACGGCGTAGAAGAGCGCAAGGCGATTGGCCAGCTCAGCGCGTTTGAACAGCAGTCGCTGGAAGGCATGCTGGATACGCTGAAAAAAGATATCGAACTTGGTGTCGACTTCGTCAACCGCTAAGCGCGGCTGAAATGAGAAACCGGAGCCTGTGCTCCGGTTTTTTTATGGCCGTCAGTTGGTGGCCGGGTACTCCTGAATCGTGACGTGCAGCGTCAGCTTTTTGTCGTCACGCATCACTTCAACCGGGATCTCTGAACCAGGGCGGATCTCTGCTACCTGGTCCATGGTTTCCAGCGCAGATACCGCCGGCTTGCCGTTCACCGAGGTGATCACGTCATTGACCTGAATACCTGCCCGCGCCGCCGGGCCGTCTGGCGACACTTCATTAACCACAATCCCCTGAATCGGATCGATGCCGGTGCCCTGAGCGTGCAGCGGGGCAATCTCGCGTCCGCCAATACCGATATAACCGCGGATCACCCGCCCGTCACGGATAAGCTTGTCCATAATCTTGGTGGCCAGCTGGAACGGAATGGCGAAACCAATCCCCTCCGGCGTCTCGCCGTCGTTACTCTTATCAAACGACAGGGTATTGATGCCCATTAACTCGCCCAGCGAGTTGACCAGCGCGCCGCCGGAGTTGCCGTGGTTGATGGATGCATCGGTCTGCAGGAAGTTTTGCCGCCCGCTGGGGTTGAGGCCGATACGCCCGGTGGCGCTGATAATCCCCTGGGTAATGGTCTGCCCGAGGTTATAGGGGTTGCCGATTGCCAGCACTACATCGCCAATATGCGGCGTGCGCTTGGCATTGATGGGGATGACCGGTAGCCCGGAGTTGGCGTTCACTTTCAGCACTGCCAGATCCGTCAGGCTATCTGAGCCAACCAGTAAAGCTTCAAAGACGCGTCCATCCTGCAGGGCGACGATAATCTGATCCGCATCGTTGATCACATGCTTGTTGGTGATGATATAGCCGCGCTGATCCATGATGACGCCGGAGCCGAGGGTGCGGATTTCGAGGCGATCGTGCGTGGAGCTGTTCAGGCTACGGTTATAGACGTTGACCACTGCGGGCGCGGCGCGGCGCACGGCCGGGTTATAGGACGCAGGTGTCTCATCGGCGCTGTCTAACTGATGCGTCGCGAGCGGGTTATTCTGACGTAGCGACGGCATGGCGGCGATGATCAGGCCACCGACGACAACACCGATTGCAATCGAACGTAAAAGCTTCACATACATGATGGGATAGTCGTTAAAAGAAGGACCGCAGCAGCATACCATGAGTTATCCGGACATCACACGCAGCGGTGATGCCCGGACGAGGAAAGGGTTAACGCAGCAGCAGATAGATGCTGTCGTTACCCCGCACAATGTGCAGCGCCATTATCGACGGCTTGGTCTCCAGCACTTTGCGCATCTCGGCGATGGACTGCACGCGCGTACGGTTAACGCCGATGATCACATCATCTTTATGCAAGCCGGCCTGTGCCGCCGAGCTGCCTTTCTCAACTTCACCGACCCGGATGCCTTTGGTGCCATCCTTCAGCTGCCCGTCGCTCAACTCTGCGCCCTGCAATGCCGGCGAAATCAGCTCTGCGCTGGCGGAAGCGGAGGTGCTCTTATCCAGCGTCACTTCAACGTCGAGCGGTTTACCGTCTCGCAGCAGACCAAGCTTCACTTTCGCGCCCGGTTCAGTCGTGGCGATGCGCGAGCGCAGCTCCGCGAAGCTGTTTAGCGCTTTACCGTTGAGGCTGACAATCACATCCCCGGATTTAATTCCCGCTTTCGCCGAGCCGGAGTTGGGCAGCACTTCGCTGACAAACGCCCCGCGCTGCACATTCAGGTTAAAGGCTTTGGCGATATCGGCGCTCATCTCCGTGCCTTTAATGCCGAGCAGGCCGCGCTTAATCTCACCAAACTGAATCAGCTGGTGGGAGAGGGTTTGCGCCATATTGCTGGGGATAGCAAAGCCGATGCCGACGCTGCCGCCGCCGGGAGCGAGGATGGCGGTGTTAATGCCGATCAGCTCGCCGTTAAGATTGAGCAGCGCGCCGCCGGAGTTGCCGCGGTTAATCGAGGCATCGGTCTGGATAAAGTTCTCCAGCCCTTCGAGGTTAAGGCCGCTGCGACCGAGCGCCGAGACAATCCCGGACGTTGCGGTCTGCCCGAGGCCAAACGGGTTACCCACCGCGACGACAAAATCACCGACGCGCAGATTATCGGAGTCCGCAATGGCGATTTGCGTCAGGTTGCTGGGGTTTTGCAGCTGTAGCAGCGCGATGTCGCTCTGGTCATCGCCGCCGATCAGCTTGGCGTCAAACTCGCGACCATCATTAAGCTGCACGCTGATCTTTTGCGCCTGGTTGATGACGTGATTATTGGTCAGGACGTAGCCCTTTGCGGCATCAATAATCACTCCGGAGCCCAGCCCTTCAAACGGCTGCGGCTGTTGCGGCTGATCAGGCGCCTCATCACCGAAGAATTTTTTTAGCTCTTCCGGGACCTTCTGGCCCTGTACCGCCGTGCCTTCAACCTGCACGCTGACCACGGCAGGAAGCACTTTCTCAAGAACCGGCGCAAGACTGGGTAACGCCCCCTGGCCAGGCACCTGTGACGGCATCGCCGCCGTTGCCAACGGTGCCGAGAGAGATAAGCCGACACTTAACGCGATTGCACTCAACAGCTGGGTTTGTTTCTTCATCGATGCTGGCTCTCAGTAACCTGAAGTGGAAGGAAAGATGCCCAAAACAGAGTGATGTTATTGAAATTTCAACCGGGTAACAATGCGAAGAATGACTAAATGATAGCTGGAATGGGGAAGTTGCGACGGGCGCGGGGGACGCGCCCGTATAAATAAGGAGAGTGAGATGCCTTATTTGCGATTGGCGCGACCGCGCAGCAGACCCGATGCGCCTTCAGAGTAGTCACGCGGGATCTGTACCGGGGCCTGATCGTTGTTCGCTTCAGACTCTGACAGACGGTTGCGGAACGGATTCTCTTCCGCGGACATTTCCGGCAGCAGGCTGGAGGAGCTCTTCGCCATATGTTGATAGAGCTGACGATAGTCGTCCGCCATGTTGTCCAGAAGTTCAGCGCTGCGGGCAAAGTGGCTCACCAGCTCTTCGCGGTACTCTTCCAGTTCTGCTTTGTTTTTTTCCAGTTCATACTGCAAGGCCTGCTGTTGACGCAATTTCCGGTTTCCGAAACGCATGCCCACGGCACCAATAATAATGCCGACAACTAACCCAATTAGCGCGTATTCCCAGGTCATGACTTCTCCCATTGTTGTTCGATTCCGTAGGGGGTGGGCTGCAAGCTTCTTGCCTGCGCCGGAGAGTGCCACTATAACCGCTAAAGGTGCAGAAGTGGAATCCTGACGCTGCATCGCGTAGTGTAGAGCGGCCTTTTTTTCGTCAACCCTGTGGGGGCGGATCGATTTTCAAGGAACAACAATAACACCATGCAAAGCCTTTCCCCGACATCGCGATATCTTACTGCCCTGAAAGAGGGTAGCCATCAGCCGGACGATGTGCAAAAAGAAGCTGTCACCCGGCTGGATACGATTTATCAACAGTTGATTGCCGAACAGGAGCCCGCCGCACAGCAGAGCGGAGGCCTGATGGCGAAATTCAGCAAGCTGCTGGGCAAACGCGACAGCGCATCGCGCGAACCGGTGCGCGGCCTCTATATGTGGGGCGGCGTCGGGCGAGGCAAAACCTGGCTGATGGATATCTTCTATCACAGCCTGCCGGGCGAGCGTAAACAGCGTCTGCACTTTCACCGCTTTATGCTACGTGTGCATGAAGAGTTAACTTCGCTGCAAGGGCAGAGCGATCCGCTGGAGATTGTCGCCGACCGTTTTAAGGCGCAAACCGACGTCCTCTGTTTTGACGAATTTTTCGTTTCCGATATCACCGATGCGATGCTGCTTGGCGGATTAATGAAGGCGCTTTTCGCGCGCGGCATTACGCTGGTGGCGACCTCGAATATTCCGCCGGACGAGCTCTATCGCAACGGCTTACAGCGCGCCCGCTTTCTGCCCGCCATTGAGGCGATCAAGCAGTTTTGCGATGTAATGAACGTCGACGCCGGCATCGATTACCGCTTACGCACGCTGACCCAGGCGCATCTGTGGCTGTCGCCGCTTAATGAACAGACAACCCAGCAGATGGATAAGCTGTGGCTGGCGCTGGCGGGCGCAGCGCGCAGCCATGCGCCGGAGCTGGAGATTAACCATCGGCCGCTGGCGACGCTCGGCGTGGAGAATCAAACCTTAGCCGTCTCTTTCGCTACATTATGTGTTGATGCGCGCAGTCAGCATGATTACATCGCGCTGTCGCGCCTTTTCCACACCGTGATGCTGTTTGACGTACCGGTGATGACGACGCTGATGGAGAACGAGGCGCGCCGCTTTATTGCGCTGGTGGATGAATTTTATGAGCGCCACGTAAAGCTGGCGGTGAGCGCGGCAGCGCCGCTGCATGAGATTTACCAGGGCGAGCGGGTGAAGTTTGAGTTTCAGCGCTGTTTATCGCGCCTGCAGGAGATGCAGAGCGAGGAGTACCTGAAACGCGAGCATATGCCGTAATCCTTTTTTCATTGCCATCTGGCGCAGAAATCCAACAGCAAAAGACGAAAAGGGGTCGATCTTTGACCCCGACTTCTCTATAATCCTGCGACCCCACGTTACGGGAAAGTTTTTTTTCCCCAAAACTTTCTATGCGCCGGCATAGGCTATTCGAAGGGGTAGGTTTGCCGGACTTTGTCGTGTGAACCTCAACTGACAAACGTTTGGGTGTTCACCAACGTGAAACTAATTATTTGGGTAAGCTTTTAATGAAAACTTTTACAGCTAAACCAGAAACCGTAAAACGCGACTGGTATGTTGTTGACGCGACCGGTAAAACTCTGGGTCGTCTGGCTACCGAACTGGCTCGTCGCCTGCGCGGTAAGCACAAAGCGGAATACACTCCGCACGTTGATACTGGTGATTACATCATCGTTCTGAACGCTGAGAAAGTTGCTGTAACCGGCAACAAGCGTGAAGACAAAGTGTATTACCACCACACTGGCCACATCGGTGGTATCAAACAAGCGACCTTTGAAGAGATGATTGCCCGCCGTCCTGAGCGTGTGATTGAAATCGCGGTTAAAGGCATGCTGCCAAAAGGCCCGCTGGGTCGTGCTATGTACCGTAAACTGAAAGTTTACGCTGGCAACGAGCACAACCACGCGGCACAGCAACCGCAAGTTCTTGACATCTAATCGGGATTATAGGCAATGGCTGAAAATCAATACTACGGCACTGGTCGCCGCAAAAGCTCCGCCGCTCGCGTGTTTATCAAACCGGGCAACGGTAAAATCGTAATCAACCAGCGTTCGCTGGAACAGTACTTCGGTCGTGAAACTGCCCGCATGGTAGTTCGTCAGCCGCTGGAACTGGTCGACATGGTTGAGAAATTGGACCTGTACATCACCGTTAAAGGTGGTGGTATCTCCGGTCAGGCTGGTGCGATCCGTCACGGTATCACCCGCGCTCTGATGGAGTACGACGAGTCCCTGCGCGCTGAACTGCGTAAAGCTGGCTTCGTTACTCGTGACGCTCGTCAGGTTGAACGTAAGAAAGTCGGTCTGCGTAAAGCACGTCGTCGTCCGCAGTTCTCCAAACGTTAATTGTCCTCTGCTTCGGCAGAACGATTGGCGAAAAACCCGGTGCAAGCCGGGTTTTTTTATGGATAAAAATTGTGTTATCCACAGCAATCAATCGCTTATCTCCTCTTTTTCAGCATTTCCGGAATCCCCTCACCACAAAGCGCGCAAAATCTGGTAAACTATCATCCAATTTTCTGCCCAAATGGCTGGGATTGTTCGTTTTTTGTTTGTTTTTTGAACAAGAGAGACAGTGCGCGCGGGTAGCTAACTAACATCTGACCGGTCGATTAAGTCCGGTAGCAGTATTTCTGAATATACCTGGAGGTTTTCATGGCTGTCGCTGCCAACAAACGTTCGGTAATGACGCTGTTTTCTGGTCCTGTGGACATCTATAGTCATCAGGTCCGCATCGTGCTGGCCGAGAAGGGTGTCAGCTTTGAAATTGAGCACGTGGAAAAGGATAATCCTCCTCAGGATCTGATTGACCTCAACCCGAGTCAAAGCGTACCGACACTTGTAGATCGTGAACTCACCCTGTGGGAATCACGCATCATTATGGAATATCTGGACGAGCGTTTTCCGCACCCGCCATTAATGCCGGTTTATCCGGTGGCGCGCGGTGAAAGCCGTCTCTACATGCACCGCATCGAGAAAGACTGGTACTCGCTGATGAACGTCATCGAGAACAACAGCGGTGCGCAGGCCGATGCCGCCCGTAAACAGCTGCGTGAAGAGCTGCTGGCGATTGGCCCGCTGTTTACCCAGAAGCCTTACTTCCTGAATGACGAATTCAGCCTGGTTGACTGCTACCTCGCGCCGCTGTTGTGGCGTCTGCCGGTACTGGGCATCGAGCTGAGCGGCACAGGCGCGAAAGAGCTGAAAGGGTACATGACGCGCGTCTTCGAACGTGATTCTTTCCTTGCCTCTCTGACAGAAGCCGAGCGCGAAATGCGCCTTGGTCGGGGTTAATCATGGATTTGTCGCAACTGTCTCCACGCCGCCCGTATTTGCTGCGGGCCTTTTACGAATGGCTGCTGGATAACCAGCTGACGCCGCATCTGGTTGTTGATGTGACGTTGCCGGGCGTACGCGTGCCGATGGAGTATGCGCGTGACGGCCAGATCGTGTTAAACATCGCACCGCGTGCGGTGGGCAACCTGGAGCTGGGCAACGACGAAGTGCGCTTCAACGCGCGTTTCGGCGGTGTGCCGCGCCAGGTGGAAGTGCCGATGGCTGCCGTACTGGCCGTTTATGCCCGTGAAAACGGTGCTGGCACCATGTTTGAGCCAGAAACCGCCTACGACGAAGAGCTCGTCAGTCTCAACGATGATGGTGAGATGCCCGAGCAGGAGAACGAGACGGTGATGTCGGTTATTGACGGTGATAAACCCGATCATGCAGTGGATCAGGATAACGATCCGGACGACGATCCGCCGCCGCGCGGTGGGCGTCCATCACTGCGTGTGGTGAAATAACCTGAGAAAAGCAGAACCCCGGTTCTGCTTTTTTATTGCCCGCTGAATATGAAAAAGGAGGCCGCAGCCTCCTTTTTTTATCGTTGTCGCAAGATCACACTTCGAGATAGTTGAGGATGCCGTCTGCGGCTTTACGCCCTTCGGCAATCGCTGTCACGACCAGGTCGGAACCGCGAACGATATCGCCACCGGCGAAGATTTTCGGGTTGCTGGTCTGGAACGCGTTATCGCTCCCTTCCGGAGCAATCACGCGGCCCTGCGAATCGAGCTCAACGCTGTGCTTCGCCAGCCACTCCATGCTGTGCGGGCGGAAACCAAACGCCATTACCACCGCATCAGCCGGAACAACGTGCTCGGAGCCTGCAACGATCTCAGCACGGCGACGGCCTTTCTCATCCGGCGCGCCCATTTCGGTGCGCGCCATCTTCACGCCGCTCACTTTACCGTTGGCATTCACTTCAATCCCCAGCGGCTGCACGTTGAACTGGAACTCAACACCCTCTTCACGCGCGTTTTTCACTTCGCGGCGTGAGCCAGGCATGTTCTCTTCGTCACGACGATAGGCGCAGATTACGTGAGTGGCCCCCTGGCGCACCGAGGTACGTACGCAGTCCATCGCGGTATCGCCACCGCCCAGCACCACAACGCGTTTGCCTTCCATCGTGATATAGGGTTCTGACGGCGTTTCGCCATAGCCCATGATCTGCTTGGTATTGGCAATCAGGAACGGCAGCGCATCAAACACGCCCTGCGCATCTTCGTTTTCGAGACCACCACGCATCGACTGATAGGTGCCGACGCCGAGGAACACGGCGTCGTACTCTTTCAGCAGATCGTCAATCTGCACATCGCGACCCACTTCGGTGTTGAGCTGGAACTCAATGCCCATGCCGGTGAAGATCTCACGGCGGCGCGTCATCACCTCTTTTTCCAGCTTGAAGGCCGGAATACCAAAGGTCAGCAGGCCGCCAATCTCCGGATGACGGTCATAAACCACCGCTTTCACGCCGTTGCGAGTCAGCACATCCGCGCACGCCAGACCAGCCGGACCCGCGCCGATAATCGCCACGCGTTTGTCGGTCTGCTTCACGCCGGTCAAATCGGGACGCCAGCCCATCTCGAAAGCTTTATCGTTGATATAGCGCTCGATATTGCCGATGGTTACCGCGCCAAACTCATCGTTCAGCGTACAGGAGCCTTCACACAGGCGATCCTGCGGGCAGACGCGCCCGCACACTTCCGGCAGCGTGTTGGTCTGGTGCGACAGCTCGGCCGCCTCAAAAATACGCCCTTCATTAGCCAGCTTCAGCCAGTTCGGAATGTAGTTATGAACCGGGCACTTCCACTCGCAGTAGGGGTTGCCGCAGGCGAGACAGCGGTCAGCCTGCGCTTTCGCTTGCCCTTCCGAGAAGGGCTCGTAGATCTCGACAAAAGCAATCTTACGCAGCTTCAGCGGTTTCTTTGCCGGATCGACGCGCTGTAAGTCGATAAATTGGTAAACGTTCTGACTCATCTCAATTCCTTACTGCGCCTGCACGCGCAACTCTGCCGCGCTACGACTACGGTGACCCAACAGCGCTTTCACATCGCTGGACTTCGGCTTAACCAGGGCAAATTTGGCGGCAAAGGTCGGCCAGTTGGCCAGCATCTCTTCACCGCGCTGCGAGCCGGTGTGCTGTACATGCTCGGTAATCAACCCGCGCAGATGCTCTTCGTGGATCGCCAGATCGTCGACGCTCAGCACTTCCACCAGCTCCGGGTTCACGCGCTTGCGGAACTCGCCATCTTCATCCAGCACGTAGGCGAAGCCGCCGGTCATGCCCGCGCCAAAGTTGACGCCGGTTTTGCCGAGTACGCAGACGATACCGCCTGTCATATATTCACAGCCGTTGTCGCCAATGCCTTCAACCACGGTAATCGCACCGGAGTTACGCACGGCGAAACGCTCGCCCGCGCGGCCTGCGGCGTACAGACGACCGCCGGTTGCGCCATACAGGCAGGTGTTACCGATAATGCTCGCTTCGTGGCTACGGAACGCCGAACCGACCGGCGGACGTACCGCCAGCAGCCCGCCCGCCATGCCTTTACCGACATAGTCGTTGGCATCGCCGGTGAGGTAAAGCTCAACGCCGCCCGCGTTCCAGACGCCGAAACTCTGGCCTGCGGTACCGCTGAAGTAGGCTTTGATCGGATCCGATGCCAGGCCCTGATCGCCATGGGTCTGGGCGATATAACCCGAGAGCAGCGCGCCAACCGAGCGGTCAGTGTTGCGGATATCAAACCAGAAGGTTTTGCTCTGGCGCTCATCAACAAACGGTTTCGCCTGCTGCAACAGCTGGGCATTCAGCACGCCATTGTCGAACGGCGGGTTGCTCTCTGTGCAGTAGAGCGCTTTACCGGCGTGCGGTTCAGCGGTCTCCAGCAGTTTGGAGAGATCCAGCTTCTGCTGACGCGCGGTAAAGCCATCAAGCTCTTTCAGCAGGTCGGTGCGGCCAATCAGATCCACCAGGCGTTTCACGCCCAGTTGCGCCATTAGCTCGCGGGTTTCACGGGCGATAAATTCAAAGTAGTTGGTCACTTTGAACGGCAGCCCGTGGTAGTGATTCTTACGCAGCTTCTCATCCTGGGTTGCCACACCGGTTGCGCAGTTGTTGAGGTGACAAATACGCAGGTATTTACAGCCCAGCGCCACCATCGGGCCGGTACCGAAACCGAAGCTCTCTGCACCGAGAATCGCTGCTTTGATAATGTCCTGACCGGTTTTCAGACCGCCATCGACCTGCAAGCGAATCTTATGACGCAGACCGTTCGCCACCAGCGCCTGCTGGGTTTCCACCAGGCCAAGCTCCCACGGGCAGCCCGCGTATTTTACGGAGGAGAGCGGGCTTGCGCCGGTACCGCCGTCGTAACCGGCAATGGTGATCAGATCGGCATAGGCTTTCGCCACGCCGGTCGCGATGGTGCCAACACCCGGTTCGGAAACCAGTTTGACGGAGATCAGCGCCTTCGGGTTGACCTGTTTCAGGTCGAAAATCAGCTGCGCCAGATCCTCGATCGAGTAGATATCGTGGTGCGGCGGCGGCGAAATCAGCGTCACGCCCGGTACGGAGTAACGCAATTTGGCAATGTACGGGGTCACTTTATCGCCCGGCAACTGACCGCCTTCGCCCGGCTTCGCGCCCTGCGCCACTTTGATCTGGATAACATCAGCGTTCACCAGGTAGGCTGGCGTGACGCCGAAGCGACCGGAAGCGACCTGCTTGATACGCGACACTTTGTTGGTGCCGTAGCGCGCCGGATCTTCGCCGCCTTCGCCGGAGTTGGAGAAGCCGCCGAGGCTGTTCATCGCTTCCGCCAGCGCTTCGTGTGCTTCCGGGCTGAGCGCGCCGATAGACATCGCCGCCGTATCGAAGCGTTTAAACAGCTCTGTCGCCGGTTCAACGTCGTTAAGACTTACCGCTTCACTGCCCGGCGTAATGGCCAGCAGATCGCGCAGCGTTGCCGCCGGACGCTCGTTAACCAGCTTCGCGTACTGCTGATAGTCGCTGTAGTCGCCGCTCTCAACCGCTTTTTGCAGTGTGCGCACCACGTCCGGGTTATAGGCGTGGTATTCACCGCCGTGAACGTACTTCAGCAAGCCGCCTTGCTCCAGCGGTTTGCGCGCCAGCCAGGCACGTTTGGAGAGGTTCAACAGATCCTGCTGGAAGTCCGGGAAGCTGGCACCGCCGATACGGCTGACCACACCCTGGAAGCAGAGCTCGGTAACATCATCATGCAGGCCGACCGCTTCAAACAGTTTTGAGCAGCGGTAAGAGGCGATAGTCGAGATGCCCATTTTGGACATGATCTTGTACAGCCCTTTGTTGATGCCGTTGCGGTAGTTCAGCATCACCGTGCGGTAATTCTTCTCAATCGCTTTGCTGTCGATAAGCTTCGCCAGCGTCTCATACGCCAGGTAGGGGTAGATCGCCGTCGCGCCGAAGCCCAGCAGCACCGCAAAGTGGTGCGGATCGCGGGCGCTGGCGGTTTCAACAATGATGTTGGCGTCGCAGCGCAGGTTCTTATCCACCAGGCGCGCCTGAATCGCACCAACTGCCATTGGCGCCGGAACCGGCAGGCGGTTTTTGGCGATATTGCGATCGGAGAGCACCAGCAGAACGGTACCGGCGCGCACCATCGCTTCCGCTTTGTCGCACAGCGCTTTAATAGTCTCTTCCAGCGTCGTTGCCGTGGCGTCGAAGGTGATATCGAGCGTATCCGCGCGATAGTGCTCCTCGGTCATGGTGGTGAGTTGTTTGAAATCGGAGTAGAGCAGAATCGGCGATTTGAAGCTCAGACGGTGCGCCTGGCCTTCCGCTTCGCAGAAGACGTTCATTTCACGGCCGATACTGGTCGCCAGCGACATCACATGCGCTTCGCGCAGCGGATCGATAGGCGGGTTGGTCACTTGCGCAAACTGCTGGCGGAAGTAGTCATAAATGATGCGCGGCTGGCTGGAGAGCACGGCAAACGGCGTATCATCACCCATCGAGCCGACCGCTTCCTGGCCGTTCTCGCCCAGCACGCGGATCACCGAGTCCAGCTCTTCAAAGCTGTAGTTAAACTGTTTCTGGTAGCTGGTGAGCAGATCGTCATCCATCTCGCGGATGCCGACTTCATCGTCGGAGAGATCTTCAAACGGCACCAGGCGGCGGACGTTTTTCTCCATCCACTCTTTATACGGGTGGCGGCTTTTCAGATCGTCATCGGTCTCGGCGGAGTGCAGAATGCGCCCGCCGCGGGTATCGATAACCATCAGTTCGCCTGGCCCGACACGGCCTTTCTCAACCACTTCATCCGGCTGGTAATCCCAGATGCCCACTTCAGAAGCGCAGGTGATGAGCTTATCTTTGGTGATGACGTAGCGCGCCGGACGCAGACCGTTACGGTCGAGGTTACAGGCGGCAAAACGCCCATCGGACATCACGATGCCCGCCGGGCCGTCCCACGGCTCCATATGCATGGAGTTAAAGTCGAAGAAGCTGCGCAGATCCTGATCCATCTCCGGGTTGTTCTGCCAGGCTGGCGGCACCAGTAAGCGCATGGCGCGCACAATATCCATCCCGCCTGCTAACAGTAGTTCCAGCATGTTATCCATCGAGCTGGAGTCAGAGCCGGTTTCGTTGACGAACGGCGCAGCATCATGCAGATCGGGGATCAGCGGCGTCTGGAATTTGTAAGTACGCGCGCGCGCCCACTGGCGGTTACCGGTAATGGTGTTGATTTCACCGTTGTGCGCCAGATAGCGGAAAGGCTGCGCCAGCGGCCAGCGCGGCACGGTGTTGGTGGAGAAGCGCTGGTGGAAGAGGCAGATGGCCGATTCCAGACGCAGATCCGCCAGGTCCAGGTAGAAGCGCGGCAGATCCGCCGGCATACAGAGACCTTTATAGATGTTGACGAGGTTAGAGAGGCTACAGACGTAGAACTCTTTATCCTCCTGTAAACGCTTTTCAATGCGGCGGCGGGCAATAAAGAGACGGCGCTCCATATCACGCGGACGCCAGCCGGCCGGGGCGTTAACGAAAACTTGCTCGATACGAGGCAGTGAGGAGAGGGCGATTTCACCGAGTACGCCTTCGTTGGTCGGCACATCGCGCCAGCCAACGAGCGAGAGAGTCTCACGCTGAAGTTCTTCTTCTACAACACGACGCGATGCAGCCGCTTTTTCCGGATCCTGATTGAGGAACAGCATGCCGACGGCGTAGTTTTTGGCTAAGCGCCAGCCGCGCTCTTCGGCGACGATGCGGAAGAAACGGTCAGGTTTTTGCAACAGCAGGCCGCAACCGTCACCGGTTTTACCATCGGCAAGGATCGCGCCGCGGTGCTGCATGCGGGCCAGTGCGTGAATAGCGGTACGCACTACCTTGTGGCTAGGTTCGCCTTCTATGTGGGCGATCAGGCCGAAACCACAGTTATCTCTCTCAAGAGATTTATCGTACAACATATCAGTGAACCTCCCCAGGCTCTGCGAGAGCCCTCCCGATCGTTACGCACAGGCGCAGAAAGAGCATGGCGACGGGGCAATGGCCTCGTATGTCGCCCTCTTCATTTCCTTTTCGCATCGATTCACAAGTGTTGAGGACTTGCTTAAGAGGGAATCTCAATTACTGCATAAATATGATGAGCAGACTGCTCATCCAGAAAGCTTCCAGCGGATTTCCAACTTATCGGGAATCCGCACACAGGTCAAATGCCGAGCTTATTTATCCAAAAATGTGCTAACAGACATTCATCGTGTTGATTTAAAAGGATGTTTAATCAGTTTTACTTTCAGTTATGGCAGCATAATGCGCTGGGAGAGTGTGATCTGACTCACTGTAGTAAAGCGCTGTTTCCGCTCTTCTGTTCTGACCTGACTTTTATTAGCAGATTATTATCCTGCTTCTGTGACCAGTGCCGCATAATCTCACTGTTTTTCAGGTAGAGACCTATTTCTGCAAATTTACCTTTCAGCATAAGGAAAAGTAATCACCCTGAGGGTGAATGAAATAGCGGTTATGTTGACTGATTATGCAATGGATAAAGCTTTCCCGGGCGATTGATCCAGGTCATCGCCGATGAAAGCTAATAGTGGCAGGCTACGCCCTTTGATTTGGGCGGCCTTTCAGATTATGCAGTTACAGAAATTAGTCAATATGTTTGGTGGGGATCTTGCCCGGCGCTATGGCGAAAAAGTTCATAAGCTGACGCTGCACGGCGGCTTTAGCTGTCCAAACCGCGATGGCACGTTAGGCCGCGGCGGCTGTACTTTCTGCAACGTCGCCTCTTTTGCCGATGAGGCGCAGCAGTACCGCCCAATTGCGATGCAGCTTGCCGAACAGGCGCAGCGCGTTAACCGCGCCCGGCGCTATCTCGCCTATTTTCAGGCCTATACCAGCACCTGGGCGGAAGTGCAGGTGCTGCGCGAGATGTACCAGCAGGCGCTGAGCCAGGCCAATATGGTTGGGTTGTGTGTCGGAACGCGTCCCGACTGTGTGCCGGACGCGGTGCTGGATCTGCTGTGTGACTACCGCCAGCAGGGCTTTGAGGTGTGGCTGGAGCTGGGGTTACAAACCGCGCACGATAAAACTCTGCACCGCATCAATCGCGGGCACGATTTCGCCTGTTACCAAAATACCGCGCGGCTCGCCCGCGAGCGCGGCCTGAAGGTTTGTACCCATCTGATTGCTGGCCTGCCGGGCGAGCGGTTGCCGGATTGCATGGCGACGCTTGAGCGCGTGGTCGAAACCGGCGTCGACGGCATTAAGCTGCACCCGCTGCATATTGTGAAGGGCAGCATTATGGCAAAAGCCTGGGAAGCGGGGCGTCTGAACGCCATCGGGCTTGAGGAGTACACCGCCATTGCTGGCGAGATGATCCGCCACACGCCGCCAGAGGTAATCTACCACCGCGTTTCTGCCAGCGCCCGTCGTCCGACCCTGCTGGCGCCGCTGTGGTGCGAAAACCGCTGGACCGGCATGGTCGAACTTAACACCTACCTTACTGCACACGGCGGCCAGGGCTCGGCGCTGGGTCGCTGCTGGACGCCGCCCGCCTGAACCCGGGTCAACCACACATTATTGCCGCATTTTTCGCACAAGCTTCAACGCCTTGCTCAGAATTGAGTATTATTGAGCGGACTTGTTTAAGGAAAACGCTATGAAGCAAATCCGTTTACTGGCGCAATATTACGTCGACCTGATGATGAAGCTGGGTCTGGTGCGCTTTTCCATGCTGTTGGCGCTGGCGCTGGTGGTGCTGGCCATCGTGGTGCAAATGGCAGTCACGATGGTATTGCAGGGGCAGGTTGAGCGTATTGACGTGATCCGCTCTATCTTCTTTGGTCTGCTGATCACCCCCTGGGCGGTCTACTTTTTATCGGTGGTGGTTGAGCAACTTGAGGAGTCACGCCAGCGCTTATCGCGGCTGGTGGAGAAGCTGGAAGAGATGCGCGAGCGCGATCTTAAGCTCAACGTGAAGCTTAAAGACAACATCATGCAGCTTAACCAGGAGATCAGCGATCGCGAGAAGGCCGAAGCGGAGCGACAGGCAACGTTTGAGCGGCTGAAGATTGAGATGCAGGAGCGCGAGCAGACGCAGATCCAGCTCGAACAGCAATCCTCTTTCCTGCGCTCTTTCCTGGATGCCTCCCCCGATCTGGTCTTCTATCGCAATGAAGATAAAGAGTTTTCCGGCTGCAACCGTGCGATGGAGCTGCTCACTGGCAAAAGCGAAAAGCAGCTGATTCACCTCAAGCCGCAGGATGTCTACTCGGCGGAAGCGGCGCAAAAAGTGATTGAAACCGACGAGAAAGTCTTTCGTCATAACGTCTCGCTCACCTATGAGCAGTGGCTGGATTACCCTGACGGGCGTAAAGCCTGCTTCGAAATCCGTAAAGTTCCCTACTATGACCGCGTCGGTAAACGCCACGGGCTGATGGGCTTCGGGCGCGATATTACCGAGCGTAAGCGCTATCAGGATGCGCTGGAGCGCGCCAGCCGCGACAAGACCACCTTTATCTCTACCATCAGCCACGAACTGCGCACGCCGCTTAACGGCATCGTCGGTTTAAGCCGCATTCTGCTGGATACCGACCTGGCGCCTGAACAGGAGAAGTACCTCAAAACGATCCATGTCTCTGCGGTGACGCTGGGCAATATCTTCAACGATATTATCGATATGGATAAGATGGAGCGGCGCAAAGTGCAGCTCGATAACCAGCCGCTCGACTTCACCAGCTTCCTGGCGGATCTGGAGAACCTATCCGGGCTGCAGGCGCATCAAAAAGGGCTGCGCTTCGAGTTGGAGCCGACGCTGCCGCTGCCACACCAGGTGATCACCGACGGCACCCGTTTGCGGCAGATCCTCTGGAACCTCATCAGCAACGCGGTGAAATTTACCCGCGAAGGGCAGGTGACGGTGCGTGTGCGCTATGACGAAGGTGAGATCCTCCACTTCGAAGTACAGGACTCCGGGATCGGTATTCCGCGCGATGAGCAGGACAAAATCTTCGCCATGTATTATCAGGTGAAGGATAGCCACGGCGGCAAACCGGCCACCGGTACCGGTATCGGGCTTGCGGTGTCGCGCCGTCTGGCGAAAAGCATGGGCGGCGATATTACCGTCAGCAGCCAGCCTGGCAACGGCTCGCTCTTTACATTGACCGTTCATGCTCCTGCGGTGGCGGAAGAGGTTGACGACGCCTTCGAAGAGGATGAGATGCCCTTACCGGCGCTGCATGTGCTGCTGGTAGAAGATATCGAACTCAACGTGATTGTCGCGCGCTCGGTACTGGAGAAACTCGGCAACAGCGTCGATGTGGCGATGACCGGCGGTGCCGCGCTGGAGATGTTTGCACCGGGCGAATATGACCTGGTGCTGCTCGATATTCAGCTGCCGGATATGACCGGGCTGGATATTTCGCGCGCGCTCACCAGCCGCTATTCACGCGACGAGCTGCCGCCGCTGGTGGCGCTGACCGCTAACGTGCTGAAAGATAAGCAGGAGTATCTGGATGCCGGCATGGATGATGTCTTAAGCAAACCGCTGGCGGTGCCAGCATTAACGGCGATGATCAAGAAGTTTTGGGACGCCGGAGATGAGGAGGAGGAACAGGTGGCAACGATAGACAACGACAAAGCGCAAACTCTGCTGGATACCGCCATGCTTGAGCAGTATCTCGAGCTGGTTGGGCCGAAGCTGATTACCGATGGGCTGGCGGTGTTTGAGAAGATGATGCCGGGCTACCTGAGCGTGCTGGAGTCGAACCTCACCGCGCGCGACCAGAAAGGGATTGTCGAAGAGGGGCACAAAATTAAGGGCGCTGCCGGATCCGTCGGCCTGCGCCATCTGCAGCAGTTAGGCCAGCAGATCCAGTCCCCGGATCTTCCCGCCTGGTGGGATAATGTCGGCGAATGGGTGGAAGAGATGAAGCAGGAGTGGCGCAATGATGTCGCGGTGCTCAAAGCCTGGGTGGCAGACGCTGCAAAAAAATGACCCCGGATTAACCGGGGTGCGCGAATACTGCGCCAACACCAGGGAAACCGTGGCTGCGCCGTAATTTTTGGTTTTAATTGCAAGGGCGCAGTCTATTAAAATTCGACCACACGCACATAAGATAGCAAATCTTAAATGATTTGTTACAGCAATCAGTGAAATGTGTGAAGCAAGGCTTCCTTATCAAAATTTTTAGTTATTGACCGCAATTCGCAGAAAGGATGTTTGGCATGAAAAGAGTCGGCGTTGTTCTTAGTGGGTCTGGTGTGTATGACGGTTCCGAGATCCACGAAGCGGTAATTACCCTGCTGGCGCTTGCCCGCAACGGCGCAGAGGCTGTCTGTTTCGCGCCCGATAAAGCGCAAAGGGATGTCATCAATCACCTCACCGGCGAAAGCATGGCGGAAAGCCGCAACGTGCTGGTTGAGGCCGCCCGTATTACCCGCGGCAAGATCGCGCCACTGGCGCAGGCATCAGTAAACGATCTGGATGCGCTGATTGTTCCCGGCGGCTTTGGCGCGGCGAAAAACCTCAGCAGCTTTGCCAGCCTCGGCGGCGACTGCGCGGTGGATAACGATCTGAAAACCCTCGCGCTGGCGATGCACGAGGCTGGAAAACCGCTCGGTTTTATGTGCATTGCGCCGGCGACGCTACCGAAGATTTTCGACTTCCCGCTGCGTCTCACCATCGGAACCGATGTCGACACTGCCGAAGTTTTGGAAGAGATGGGCGCGGAGCACGTGCCGTGTCCGGTGGACGATATTGTTGTCGATGAAGAGAACAAAGTGGTGACTACCCCGGCGTATATGCTGGCGGAAGACATTGCCCAGGCGGCAACAGGAATTGAGAAGCTGGTGACGCGCGTGCTGGTATTGTGCGAATGAAGCGAGGCGGAGGCGGTACGCTGAAGGCCGCGCTGAAACGTCTTCTTCTGCGTGTTCTGTTAGTGCTGGTGGTCTTCTGGGGCGGCGGTATTCTGCTGTTCAGCATCTTACCCGTGCCGTTTTCCGCAGTGATGGTCGAGCGGCAGCTAAGTGCGTGGCTGACGGGGGATTTTAGCTATGTCGCCCACTCGGACTGGGTCAGCATGGATGAGATCTCACCGTGGATGGCGCTGGCGGTGGTTGCCGCTGAAGATCAGCGCTTTCCCGATCACTGGGGATTAGATGTGGAGGCGATCGAAAAAGCGCTCTCACATAATGAAAAGCATGAGAACCGCATTCGCGGCGCTTCGACACTGTCGCAACAGACGGTGAAAAACCTCTTTTTGTGGGACGGTAAAAGCTGGCTGCGAAAAGGGCTGGAGGCGGGCCTGACGGTAACAACTGAAGCGGTATGGACGAAACGGCGTATCCTGACGGTCTACCTGAATATTGCGGAGTTTGGTGACGGCATATTTGGTGTGGAAGAGGCGTCGCAGCGCTATTTTCATAAACCCGCGAGCCGGCTGACGATGTCGGAAGCCGCGCTGCTGGCGGCGGTGCTGCCGAACCCGATTCGTTATAAGGCGGCAGCGCCTTCAGGTTATGTGCGTAACCGTCAGGCGTGGATCATGCGCCAGATGCAACAGCTGGGTGGCGAAGGCTTTTTGCAGAGTAACAACCTGCACTGATTACTCTTCGTCGAACCCGGCGATAAACAGCGCCACCACCGCGGCCAGCGCTTCCTCTTCCTGAGGGCCGCTGGCTTCGACTTCAATTTGTCGGCCTTTGGCGGAATCCAGCATCAGCAGAGCGATCACGCTGCTGGCTTCCGCTTCGGTACCCTCTTCGTTACGCAGCAGAACTTCCGCGTCAAAGCCCTGTACCAGTTCAAACAGTTTCATCGCCGGGCGCGCGTGCATGCCCAGCTTATTGGTGATCTCAACGGTTTGTTTTACGGTCATGTTTTGCGTTTTTCCAGCGTACGGTGACGGGACTGCACGTTTTTGCCGCGCGAGCGGAAGTAGTCCGCCAGCTGCTCGGCGATATAGACAGAGCGGTGTTTACCCCCGGTACAACCGATGGCAACCGTCAGGTAGCTGCGGTTGTTGGTCTCCAGCATCGGCAACCAGAGCTCGAGGTAACTGCGCGTCTGGTAGATGAAGTTATGCACTTCGGTGTGCCTGTCGAGGAATGCAGCGACGGGCTTATCGAGGCCGGTCATCGGACGCAGTTTCGGATCCCAGTGCGGGTTCGGCAGGAAGCGCACGTCAAAGACGTAATCGGCATCGATAGGAATGCCGTGCTTGAAGCCGAAGGATTCGAAGACCATGGTCAGTTCGCGCTCGCGTTTGCCTAAAAGGCGTGTGCGCAGCATCTCTGCCAGCTCATGCACCGACATCTCTGAGGTATCAACAATCAGATCGGCACGCGAACGCAGCGGCTCAAGCAGATTGCTCTCTTCATCGATGGCGCTCTCCAGCGACAGGTTTTTGCTTGAGAGCGGATGCAGGCGGCGCGTGTCGCTGTAGCGGCGGATCAGGGTGTTGCGATCCGCATCTAAAAAGAGCAGCTGCGGCGAAAATGCCTCTGGCAGATTGCTCATCGCCTGCTCAAAGATCTCCGGCGACTCCGGCATATTGCGCACATCGATACTGACGGCGGCAGAGATCTGGCGATCGGCGAGGGTTTGCGCCAGCTCCGGCAACAGCACAACCGGCAGGTTATCAACACAGTAGAAACCCATATCTTCCAGTGCGCGTAGCGCCACGGATTTCCCTGAACCCGAACGACCACTGACGATCATCAGGACCATGGGTCATTTCTCCTCAGAACGACTGACAAGTAGAGTCTTACCCGGTTACGCATCGCCGCGCTCGCCTTCTGTCTGCGTGATGATCTCGTACAGCTCTTCATCACTCTGCGCGCCGCGCAGGCGCCGACAAATGGTTTTATCTGCCAGCCGCTTGGCGACCAGCGAAAGGGTGTGCAGATGCGTTTTGGTTTGATCTGCCGGCACCAGCAGGGCAAAGAGCAGATCGACGGGTTGATTATCGATAGCGTCGAAGGCAATCGGCGTTTCGAGTTGCACAAACACGCCGACGGCGCGCAGTGTATCTTCCTCGAGCTTGCCGTGGGGAATGGCGATACCGTTACCAATGCCGGTACTGCCCATTTTTTCACGCGTAAGAACCGCTTCGAAGACCACCTGCGGCGGCAGACCTAACTGTTTCGCCGCCAGCTCGCTGATAATTTCCAGCGCGCGTTTTTTACTCTGGCAGTGAACGCCGCTACGGGTACATTCCTGGTTAAGCACTGTGCTCAGTTGAAGAGCCGAATCGTTATTCATCATAATTTCACCTAAGCGACGCCGGAGCCAGCACCCAACCGGGTTGCGGTCGGGTGCAACGCGCCAGACGGACGCCCGGACAATTAGTGTTGTTTCAGTTTATCTTTATGCTTCGTGAGCTGCCGCGCCAGTTTATCAATTAAACCGTCAATAGCAGCATACATATCTTGTCCTTCCGCACTGGCATGCAGCTCGCCTCCATTCACATGCAGCGTGGCATCTGAAATGTGCGTCACCTTTTCCACTTTCAACACAACATAAACCTGATTAATCCTGTCGAAATAGTGCTCCAGCTTGGCGAATTTGCTGTTTAAAAACTCGCGCAGGGCATCGGTAATCTCAACGTTTTGTCCGGTGATGTTTAGCTGCATAGTGTCTTCCTTATCGGTTGGGTCACACCAGCTGTTTACGCTGGTTAGACGGCGGAATGGATAAAGATTCTCGATACTTCGCAACGGTTCGCCGCGCGACCATGATTCCCTGATTGGAAAGCAGCGTCGTCAGCTTACTGTCGCTCAGCGGTTTTGCAGGGTTTTCCGCGGCGATCAACTTCTTCACCAGTGCGCGAATAGCCGTGGAGGAGGCTTCGCCGCCGCCTTCGGTATTCACATGGCTGGAGAAGAAATACTTCAGTTCAAAAATGCCGCGAGGACTGTGCAGGTACTTCTGGGTGGTAACACGAGAGATAGTGGACTCGTGCATCTCGACGGCCTGGGCGATATCCGCCAGCACCATCGGTTTCATAAATTCTTCGCCCTGCTCAAAGAACGCCTGCTGCTGCTCGACGATGCAGCGGCTGACGCGCAGCAGCGTGTCATTGCGGCTCTCCAGGCTTTTGATCAACCACTTCGCTTCCTGCAAATTACTGCGAATGAACTGCGTATCGGCGTCGTTACGCCCGCCGCTGCCCATCGCTGCATACTGCTGGTTGATCTTAAGACGCGGAATGCTGTCGGCGTTAAGCTCAACCGCCCAGCGCCCGTTGTGTTTGCGCACCAGCACATCGGGGATCACATACTCTGGCTCGCTGGTCTGTATCGACTGCCCGGGGCGCGGATCGAGGGACTGGATCAGATTGACCGCCTCTTTCAGCACATCCTCTTTCAGGCGCGTCACGCGCATCAGCGAGCGGAAGTCATGATTGGCCAGCAGATCGAGATGATCGCAGATAATCAGCCGGGCCTCTTCACACCACGGTGTCGCTTTGGCGAACTGGGAGAGCTGAACCAGCAGGCAGTCGCGCAGATCGCGCGCGGCAACGCCAACGGGATCGAAACGCTGAACGCGCTTTAGCACCGCTTCGACTTCATCCATGCCGATCTCGTCGTTCCCCATGCTCTCGAGGATCTCCTCAAGCGTCACGGTGAGATAGCCGGTTTCATCTACGGCATCAACGATCGAGGTCGCAATGGCGCGATCCGTATCGGAGAAGGGGGTCAGCTCAACCTGCCACATCAGGTAATCCTGTAGCGACTGGGTGGTTTCGCCCTGGTAGATCGGCAGTTCATCATCAATATAATCGTTACTGCTGCCGGACGGCGTGCCTGCGGTATAGATCTCATCCCAACTGGCATCCAGCGGCAGTTCGTCAGGCATCTCTTTCTGTTCGAGTGCATCCGCGGTGTCCAGGCCATCTTTTTCCTGAACCTGTTCGCTATCCACTTCTTCGTGAAGATCGGTTTGTTCCAGCAGTGGGTTGCTCTCCAGCGCCTGCTGAAGTTCCTGCTGAAGTTCCAACGTGGACAACTGCAAAAGGCGAATGGCCTGTTGCAGTTGCGGCGTCATGGCTAGCTGTTGGCTAAGCCGTAGTTGCAAACCTTGCTTCATATTCAGAGCAGCACTCTCCGACAAAAAATGTCAATAAACCTTACCCTATCAGAGTCTGAAGTCTTCCCCAAGATATACGCGCTTAACATGTTCGTCTTCAAGGATTTGCTGCGGCGTGCCGTGGGCGATGAGATGCCCCTGGCTGACAATATAGGCGCGCTCACAAACGGCCAGCGTTTCGCGCACATTATGGTCGGTAATCAGCACCCCAAGCCCGCTGTCACGCAGATGCTCGATAATGCGTTTGATGTCGATAACCGAGATCGGGTCAACGCCCGCAAAGGGTTCATCGAGCAGGATAAATTTCGGGTTTGCCGCCAGCGCGCGGGCAATCTCGACGCGGCGACGTTCACCGCCGGAGAGCGCCTGGCCCATGCTGTCGCGCAGGTGATCGATATGGAACTCTTCCATCAGCTCGTTGGCGCGATCTTCACGCTGTTCCGCGGTGAGATCGTCACGAATTTGCAGCACCGCCATCAGGTTGTCATAGACGCTGAGGCGGCGGAAGATGGAAGCTTCCTGCGGCAGATAGCCGATGCCGCGGCGCGCGCGCGCATGCAGCGGCAGCAGGCTGATATCTTCATCATCAATAATGATGTTGCCGGCATCGCGCGCGACAATCCCGACCACCATATAGAAGGTGGTGGTTTTCCCTGCGCCGTTAGGGCCAAGCAAACCGACGATTTCACCGGAATTAACGGTCAGACTGACGTCTTCGACCACGCGACGGCCTTTATAAGCCTTGGCGAGATTCTTTGCAGTTAATGTTGCCATAACGGATTAGTTACTCTTCTTTTGCGCCGGGGCCGGGGCGGATTTATTACTCTTGTCCTGTAACTGCGACGGTACCAGCACAGTAGTCACGCGCTTACCTTTGTCGCTGAACGCCTGCATCTTCTGCTCTTTCACAAGGTAGGTGATTTTGTCACCAGCAATATTGCTGTCCAACTGCTCGAGATAGGCGTTGCCGGTCAGGATGACGAAATCTTTTTCCAGTTCGTAGTGCATTTGCGAGGCGTGGCCTTTAACCGGCTTACCGTTGTCCTGCATCTGATAGAAGGTGGCCGGATTGCCGTAACCGTCGATGATCTCTCTGCCTTGCTGACCGCCCGGGCGGGTGACCACGACCTTATCGGCGTTGATCTTAATCGTCCCCTGCGTCACCACGACATTGCCGGTGAAGGTGACAACATTCCCCTGCATATCCAGCGACTGCTGATCGGAGTCGATGTGGATCGGCTGGTCGGTATCCCCGGTCACAGCGAGCGCCGGAAGCGCGGCAGCGAAGAGCGTACCCGCCAGGAGAAGATTAAGGCTGCGTTTGTTTGTTTTGAATTTCATAGGAGCTTCTAACCTTTTCAATCAGCTCGGCGTTTTTGCTGCGTAAATTGCCGCGCATTTTCAGGCCGGTGGAATTAAATGTTGTTCCGTATAACGTAACCTGATCGTCTGAGAAAACATCCTGGGTGACCAGGTTGATCCGGGCGTTATCCGTGGTGATTCTGCGTAATTGTGCGTCCGCAGTCAGCGCGTTAACTTCGACATGTCCATAGAGGTAAAGCATTTTGTCGTCGGTGAGCTTTGCTTTATCCGACTTGATAGACCAGGTCGGAACTTTGTTCTCATCGAAGGTGGTTAACACCGGTTTGGCAAACCAGCTAACGCTATCGGCGGAGTAGTACTCCACATTCTGCGCGATCAGACGATAGTTCAGCGCGCCTTCCGGGCTGTAAACGACAGTATCCGTATGTTGGCTTTTATAAGTCGGATCTGAATTGTTCGCTGCGCTCTGTTCCGGCGCATCCTGAGTGGTGAAGTTGATACCAATCAGAACCAGTGCGACCAGCGCCAGCAGAATAATGACCCAACGTCTGGTTTTACTCATATTGATTGCCCTTTGGCTTCATCCAGCTTGCCCTGTGCCAGCAGCAGTAAGTCACACACTTCACGCACCGCGCCGCGACCGCCGTTAATCCGCGTCACGTAATCGGCGCGCGCGCTGAGCAGCGGGTGCGCATCGGCAACGGCCACGCTCAGGCCAATCTCCGCCATCACCGGCCAGTCGATCAAATCGTCGCCGATATAGGCGACCTGATCCGCCGTCAAATCGAGGCGTGCAAGCAGCTCCCGATAGGCGATCATTTTGTCTGATTGCCCCTGGTAGAGATGGGTGATGCCCAGCGTTTCGCAGCGATCTTCTACCAGTTTAGCGTTACGCCCGGTAATGATCGCCATCTCGATACCGGAGGTGAGGGCGCTGCGAATGCCATAACCGTCGCGGACATTGAACGCTTTTAGCTCTTCACCATTATTGCCCATATAGATGAGCCCGTCGGACAGCACGCCATCCACATCGAGGATCAGCAGGCGAATCTTCGCGGCTTTCTCCATGACTTGCGTGCTTACCGGCCCATAGCAGGTAGCAAGCGACGCGCCAGCATTACTCATTCTTATGTCCTTCTTTACACCACGCCCGCGCGCAGTAAGTCATGCATATGTAACACACCCAGTAACTGCTCACCATCGGCAACCAGTACGCAGGTAATGTGACGGGATTGCATCAGGTTAAGGGCATCGACTGCCAGCGTATTGGGCCGCACGCGCACGCCGCCTGGCGTCATCACATCGGCGATGCCGAGGCTGCGCACATCGGCGCCCATATCAAACACGCGACGCAGGTCACCATCGGTAAAGATACCTTCGATCTTCATCAGATCGTCGCAGATCACCGTCATACCTAAATTCTTACGCGTGATCTCCAGTAACGCATCACGCAGGCTGGCCTCTTTGCTGACGTGTGGGATCTCATCCCCGGTGTGCATGATGTCATTCACACGTAGCAGCAGTTTGCGGCCCAGCGCGCCGCCCGGATGGGAGAGGGCAAAATCTTCGGCGGTAAAGCCGCGCGCTTTCAGCAGCGCCACGGCCAGCGCGTCGCCCATTACCAGCGCTGCGGTGGTGCTGGAGGTCGGCGCCAGCCCCAGCGGGCAGGCCTCTTTCGGCACTTTTACGCATAAATGGATATCCGCCGCGCGCGCCATGCTGCTCTCAGGGCGGCTGGTCATGCAAATCAGCGCGACCTTGAGGCGCTTCAGCACCGGGATGAGCGCGAGGATCTCGTTGGACTCACCGGAGTTCGACAGCGCAATCACGACATCCTGCGGGCTGACCATACCCAGGTCGCCATGCGCGGCTTCACCGGGGTGGACGAAAAAGGCGGGCGTGCCGGTGCTGGCAAAGGTCGCCGCCATTTTCCGGCCGATATGGCCCGATTTGCCCATGCCCATCACCACGACTTTGCCAGCACAATAAGCGATGCTTTCGCATGCGCGGGTGAAATCTTCATTAATGTACTGATCCAGCTGTGCGAGGCCTTCACGTTCAATCGCCAGAACTTCTTTGCCGGCTTGTTGAAAGTCAAAACCCGGCTGCAAATCTATTTGCGACATAGTGCGTATCCGATTATCCCGTCAAAAGCGGCGACAGCAAGTAGAGCATCGCCAGCCATATGATAAACCCACCGAACAACAGCCCCCCGACAGCACGACTGATCTGCTTGCGTCGCCAGCAGATCAGCGCGAAAAGGGCGCTGACCAGCACCATTACCCCGTAATCGCGCGTGAACGCCATCGGGTTAAAGCTGCCTGGCGCAATCAGTGCCGGCAAGCCAAGCACGATCGCGATATTAAAAATGTTGGAGCCGATAAGGTTGCCGATGGCGATATCGTCTTCCCCTTTGCGCGCGCCCGCGATAGCGGTGGCAAGCTCGGGAAGGCCGGTACCGATGGCGATAACCGTCAGGCCGATAGTCAGTTCGCTGATGGCAAAGAAGTTCGCCACCACCGTGGCGTTATCCACCACCATGCGTGTCGCCATCGGCATGATAATCAGCGCGACGCCCAGCCAGAGGCAGGCAACCGACACACTTCCCTCTCGCGGCAGCTCGGCCAGCTGCTCGCGCGTCAGGCTATCATTACCCTGGCGTTCGGCCAGACGGGCGATTTTAACAATGAACACCAGCCATAGCACGGCTAATAACAGTAAAAAGATGCCGTCTATGGGCGTAAGCCGCCCATCATACAGCACGACGCCCGCCAGCAGGCTAGCTACTAAGGTTAACGGCAATTCACGGCGCAGAATATCGGAATGCACGGTAAAAGGGTGTAACAGCGCGGCAACGCCGAGGATCAGCAGGATATTGGTGATGTTCGATCCGATGGCGGTGCCGATAGCGAGATCGAGCTGGCCATGCAGTGAGGCGGCGACAGAGGTGATGATTTCCGGCAACGAGGTGCCAATACTGACCACCGTCATGCCAATAATTAATGGCGGAATACCAAGAGCGCGGCAAAGAATGGAGGCGGCAAACACCAGACGATCGGCACTGTAGACCACAAGAAGTAAACCAATTATCAATAGCGCCGTCGCTAAGAGCATCTAACGTCCTTTCTTCAGGTATAATTTTGCCGTTTCGCAGGCCGCTATACCGGGTTAAAACCGGAACTTCCGCGTAGCGTAATGATTCCTAATTTTGACTTTATGCGGCTCAAAAGTAAAACAAATGCCAGCTTTCGCTAACCTGGGCGGGTAATATTCTGTAAAAATGCTGGGTTCGTGATGATATCAAGCGTAATGCTTGCAGCCCATAGGGTGATAAGGAAGAGGAAATGAGCCAGACAGTGGCGAATTTGGTCGATGTTCGTGGCGTCAGCTTCTCCCGAGGCAACCGCCCGATCTTCGACAATATTTCACTGACCGTACCGCGCGGGAAAATCACCGCCATTATGGGGCCGTCAGGGATCGGTAAAACCACCTTACTGCGCCTGATTGGCGGGCAGATCCCGCCCGATAGCGGCGAAATCTTATTTGATGGCGAAAACGTGCCGGCCATGTCGCGTTCGCGCCTCTTCACCGTGCGCAAAAGAATGAGCATGCTCTTTCAGTCCGGCGCGCTCTTCACCGATATGAATGTGTTTGATAACGTCGCCTATCCGCTGCGCGAACATACCACTTTGCCACCGGCGCTGTTGCACAGCACGGTGATGATGAAGCTCGAAGCGGTCGGGCTGCGCGGTGCGGCGAAATTGATGCCCTCCGAGCTCTCTGGCGGTATGGCGCGGCGTGCGGCGCTGGCGCGCGCGATTGCGCTGGAACCGGATCTGATCATGTTTGATGAGCCCTTCGTCGGCCAGGATCCCATAACCATGGGGGTGCTGGTGAAGCTTATCTCTGAGCTGAATAACGCGCTGGGCGTCACCTGTATCGTTGTTTCCCATGATGTGCCGGAGGTGTTGAGCATCGCGGATTACGCCTATATTGTGGCGGACCGGAAAATTGTCGCCCACGGCAGCGCGCAGGGGCTGCAGGATAATAGCGATCCTCGCGTCCGTCAGTTCCTTGATGGCATCGCCGACGGGCCGGTTCCGTTCCGCTATCCTGCTGGTGATTACCAGCGCGATCTTTTAGAAACAGGGAGTTAATACACTCATGCTGTTAAATGCACTGGCTGCGCTTGGCCATCGTGGGATCAAAACGATCGCGACGTTCGGGCGTGCCGGGTTAATGCTGTTCAACGCCCTGGTTGGCAAGCCGGAGTTTCGCAAACACGCGCCGCTGCTGATCCGCCAGCTCTATAACGTCGGTGTGCTGTCGATGGTCATTATCCTCGTCTCCGGCGTCTTTATCGGCATGGTGCTGGGGCTACAGGGCTACCTGGTGCTGACAACTTACAGCGCGGAGACGAGTCTTGGCATGCTGGTGGCGTTATCGCTGCTACGCGAGTTAGGCCCGGTTGTTGCCGCGCTGCTGTTTGCCGGACGCGCAGGCTCGGCGCTCACCGCAGAGATTGGCTTGATGCGCGCCACCGAGCAGCTCTCCAGCCTCGAGATGATGGCGGTCGATCCTTTACGTCGGGTCATTTCGCCGCGTTTCTGGGCGGGCGTCATCTCTCTGCCGCTACTGACGGTTATGTTTGTCGCGGTTGGTATCTGGGGCGGCTCGCTGGTGGGCGTTAACTGGAAAGGGATCGACAGTGGTTTCTTCTGGACTGCGATGCAGAACGCCGTCGACCTGCGAATGGATCTGGTTAACTGTCTGATTAAAAGCGTGGTCTTTGCCATCACCGTGACCTGGATTGCGCTGTTTAACGGTTACGATGCGATCCCGACTTCGGCCGGGATCAGCCGCGCGACAACACGCACCGTTGTGCACTCCTCGCTGGCCGTTCTCGGTCTGGATTTTGTGCTCACCGCATTGATGTTTGGGAATTGAGTTCATGCAAACGAAAAAAAGTGAAATTTGGGTCGGCCTGTTTCTTCTGCTGGCGTTACTGGCGGGGCTCTTTATCTGCCTGAAAGCGGCAGATGTCGCCTCGATGCGTACAGAACCGACGTACCGCGTTTATGCCACCTTTGACAATATCGGCGGCCTGAAAGCCAATTCGCCGGTGCGTATCGGCGGGGTGGTGATTGGGCGCGTATCGGATATCTCTCTCGACCCGAAAACGTATCTGCCGCGCGTAACGCTGGATATCGAAGAGCGTTACAACCAGATCCCGGATACCAGCTCGCTGGCAATCCGCACATCAGGCCTGCTGGGCGAACAATATCTGGCGTTAAACGTCGGGTTTGACGATCCCGAGATGGGAACATCTATGCTTAAGGAAGGCAGCACAATTCAGGACACCAAGTCCGCGATGGTGCTGGAAGATCTCATTGGTCAGTTCCTTTACAACAGTAAAGGTGGCGACAATAAGAATTCAGGCGATGCGGCGGCGCAAAATGAAGGGAATACTCAACCTGCGCCGTCTGCGGATCAGACGCATTAACGAGGAGAAGTGACGCAATGTTTAAACGTCTCATGATGGTTGCTCTGCTGGTCGTTGCACCGTTGAGCTCGGCTTTGGCTGTTGATCAAAGCAACCCGTACACCGCAATGCAGGGGGCGGCGAAACAGACTTTCGATCGCCTCAAAAATGAACAACCGAAAATCCGCGCGAACCCGGATTACCTGCGTGAGGTGGTCGATCAAGAGCTGCTGCCCTACGTCCAGGTGAAATATGCCGGCGCGCTGGTGCTGGGCCGTTATTACAAAGAAGCGACCCCTGCGCAGCGTGATGCCTACTTCAAGGCGTTCCGCGAATATCTGAAGCAGGCATACGGTCAGGCGCTGGCGCTCTACCACGGCCAGACTTACCAGATTGCCCCGGAACAGCCGCTGGGCGATGCCACTATCGTGCCGATTCGCGTCACCATCGTCGATCCGAACGGTCGTCCGCCGGTACGCCTCGATTTCCAGTGGCGTAAAAACAGCCAGACCGGTAACTGGCAGGCTTATGACATGATCGCTGAAGGCGTAAGCATGATCACCACGAAGCAGAATGAGTGGAGCGATCTGCTGCGTACTAAAGGTATCGATGGCCTGACTGCTGAGCTGCAGTCTATCTCCCGCCAGAAAATTACCCTGGACGAGAAGAAGCAATGACCCAGCAGCTAAGCTGGTCGCGTGACGGCGAACGCCTGGTGTTGCTGGGCGAGCTGGATCAGGACGTGTTAAATCCTTTATGGGATGCGCGCGCAGAGGCGATGAAAGGGGTAACCACCATCGATCTGCAGGGCGTAACACGGGTTGATACCGCAGGCGTCGCGCTGCTGGTTCATCTGGTTGAACTCGGTAAAAAGCAGGGCACGGATGTGACGCTGCTGGGCGTAAGTGAGAATGTGAGCACCCTTGCGGCGCTCTATAACTTGCCGCAAAGTGCCTTGCCACGCTAATTTTTTCAATACGTTACTATTTAAAGCCCCGTCCAGAGAGTGGATGGGGCTTTTTGCTTATTTAAGACCGTCGCACTTTCCTCTAAGATGTGTGACTGTTTTCACTTTTAGATGATATTTACGCCCATGGAAAATCATGAAATCCAGACCGTGCTGATGGAAGCACTCTCTCTCCAGGAAGCCCACGTCACTGGCGATGGCAGCCATTTTCAGGTTGTCGCTGTGGGTGAAGTTTTTGACGGCATGAGCCGGGTCAAGAAGCAGCAAACCATCTATGGCCCGCTGATGGAGTACATCGCGGATAACCGCATTCATGCCCTGTCGATCAAAGCGTATACGCCGCAAGAATGGGCGCGCGATCGCAAACTCAACGGCTTTTGAGCGCTGGCGGTATGATCCGCCGCGCGTGTGAATTCTTAACAGAGATCAGATAAATGGATAAGTTTCGTGTACAGGGGCCAACGCGTCTCCAGGGCGAAGTGACAATTTCAGGTGCCAAAAACGCCGCACTGCCGATTCTTTTCGCCGCGCTGCTGGCCGAAGAGCCGGTCGAAATCCGCAACGTGCCGAAACTGAAAGATATCGACACGACCATCAAGCTGCTGAGCCAGCTCGGTACCAAAATTGAGCGTAATGGCTCGGTGTGGATCGATGCCAGCAAGGTGAACGTCTTCTGTGCGCCGTACGACCTGGTGAAAACCATGCGCGCTTCGATTTGGGCGCTGGGACCGCTGGTTGCCCGTTTCGGCCAGGGGCAGGTTTCGCTCCCGGGCGGTTGCGCGATTGGCGCGCGTCCGGTCGATCTGCATATCACCGGTCTTGAGCAGCTGGGCGCGGAGATTAAGCTGGAAGAGGGCTACGTTAAAGCCTCTGTCGACGGCCGACTGAAGGGCGCGCACATTGTAATGGACAAAGTGAGCGTTGGCGCGACGGTGACGATTATGTCCGCTGCGACGCTGGCTGAAGGCACCACCATTATCGAAAACGCCGCGCGCGAGCCGGAAATTGTCGATACCGCCAACTTCCTCAATACGCTCGGTGCCAAAATTACCGGCATGGGCACTGACCGCATCACCATCGAGGGCGTAGAGCGCCTTGGCGGCGGTGTGTATCGCGTGCTGCCGGACCGCATCGAAACCGGGACCTTCCTGGTGGCTGCGGCGATCTCCGGCGGAAAAATTGTTTGTCGCAACGCCCAGCCGGATACGCTGGATGCCGTGCTGGCTAAACTGCGTGACGCGGGTGCGGATATTGAACTGGGCGAAGACTGGATTAGCCTCGATATGCACGGTAAACGTCCGAAAGCCGTTAACGTGCGTACCGCGCCGCATCCGGGTTTCCCGACAGATATGCAGGCGCAGTTCACGCTGCTGAACCTGGTGGCTGAAGGTACCGGTGTGATCACTGAAACCATCTTCGAGAACCGCTTCATGCACATCCCTGAGCTGATTCGTATGGGTGCTCATGCAGAGATTGAGAGCAACACCGCGATTTGCCACGGCGTAGAAACGCTCTCCGGCGCGCAGGTGATGGCGACCGATCTGCGTGCATCTGCGAGCCTCGTGCTGGCTGGCTGTATTGCGGAAGGGACGACCTATGTCGATCGCATCTACCACATCGATCGTGGTTATGAGCGTATCGAAGATAAGCTCAGCGCGCTGGGCGCGAAGATTGAGCGTGTGAAGGGCGAATAACCTCTACACCATTAAAAAAGGGAGCGAAAGCTCCCTTTTTTTATCTGCGACATTTTTACGCTTCACTGCGTTTTTTCCTGATGAACTTGGTTTTATCAAGAAATGCGTGCGTGATGGGATCGTGGTAACGCGAAGGCCATATAACCCAGGGATCGGTATCCAGCGCCCGGGCAATAATCAACTCTCCCTTCGGCCAGGGTCGGGTCAGTGCATTGGCGAGGGTGGAGGAACTCAAGCCATTTTTTCGAGATTCAGCCGCCAGCGACGTACCCTTTTTTCGCAGCCCGGCAATAATATCGGCTTGATGCCAGTCGGTATATTTCGTTTCCATAACATCTCCCTGATGAGAATCGGTTTCAACCATTGTTCGCCAACAACGCAGATCACTATACGCATATGGGAATATTTGTTCTAAAAAGTTCAGGGAGATTGTTATGTTTTCAGATTATGCCAAGGCTTGCGCAGCAAGGATTCGGCGCCTGAAAAGGGATGTTATAAGAGCTTATTGGAACTTTCCCGCGATAAATCGCGGGAAACAGAGAGATTAACGATCGCGCTGAACGGCGATGTGGGCAAGGGCAATGAGCGCATCGCGCCACTCAGAGTGCGGGAGAACCTGCAGCGCGGCGATGGCTTTATCCGCCTCTTCTTCAGCACGGCGACGCGTCCACTCCAGCGACCCGCACTGCGCCATTGCTTCCAGAACCGGTTCCAGAAGATGGCGTCCGCTTCCCTGTTCAATCGCTTCACGGATCATCTGCGCCTGCTCAGGGGTACCGTTATGCATTGCATGCAGCAGCGGCAGCGTCGGTTTGCCTTCGTTAAGGTCATCGCCGGTATTTTTACCCAGCGTTTCGCCATCCGCGCTGTAATCGAGCAGATCGTCAATCAGCTGGAATGCAGTGCCCAGGTAGCGGCCATAATCCTGCAGCCCCTTCTCCTGTGCCTCTGAACAGCCCGCCAGTAAACCAGAACACTGAGCGGCCGCTTCGAACAGGCGCGCGGTTTTGCTGTAAATCACGCGCATATAGTTCTCTTCGGTAATGTTCGGGTCGTTGACGTTCATCAATTGCAGCACTTCGCCTTCTGCAATCACGTTCACCGCTTCTGACATCACCTCCAGCACCTTCAGCGAGCCGAGGCTGGTCATCATCTGGAATGCACGGGTATAGATAAAATCCCCGACCAGTACGCTGGCGGCATTACCAAAGGCGGCGTTCGCCGTTGCCTTGCCGCGGCGCATATCTGATTCATCCACAACGTCGTCGTGGAGGAGGGTTGCTGTGTGGATAAATTCGATTAATGCAGCGATGGTGACATGCGCGTTGCCTTCATAGCCAACTGCGCGCGCCGCCAGTACAGCGATCATCGGACGTATGCGTTTGCCGCCGCCGCTTACGATGTAATAACCCAACTGGTTGATTAATTTCACATCCGAGTTGAGTTGTTGCAGAATCGTCGCGTTCACACCCGCCATATCTTGCGCGGTTAACTCATTGATTTTTTCTAAATTCATCGCAAAAGCCGGGCTTTCAGTCCTGTTTACCACATATCAAAAGTGGGATAACAAAGGGTTACGGGTTTGAATAGTATTGTCGATTGTACTGAAAAAACGCGCCAGATAAACGTTACCTTACACGTTGTGTTTTTTTTCTGCGAGGAGTGACGATCACACTTGTCAACGGCTCGCAATTTGCGTAATATTCGCGCCCTATTGTGAATATTTATAGCGCCCTCTGAATTTATCAGGATAGGTGCGCGGAAGCGGAGTTTTATATGTACGCGGTTTTCCAAAGTGGTGGTAAACAACACCGAGTAAGCGAAGGTCAGACCGTTCGCCTGGAAAAGCTGGACATCGCAACTGGTGAATCTGTTGAATTCGCTGAAGTTCTGATGATCGCAAACGGTGAAGAAGTCAAAATCGGCGTTCCTTTCGTTGATGGCGGCGTAATCAAAGCTGAAGTTGTTGCTCATGGTCGTGGCGAGAAAGTTAAAATCGTTAAGTTTCGTCGTCGTAAACACTACCGTAAGCAGCAGGGCCATCGTCAGTGGTTCACTGATGTGAAAATTACTGGCATCAGCGCCTAAGACCTGAGGAGAGATTTAAATGGCACATAAAAAGGCTGGCGGCTCAACTCGTAACGGTCGCGATTCAGAAGCTAAACGTCTGGGCGTAAAACGCTTCGGCGGTGAAGCAGTTCTGGCAGGTAGCATCATCGTTCGTCAACGTGGTACTAAATTCCACGCTGGTTCCAACGTAGGTTGCGGCCGTGACCACACTCTGTTCGCTTTGACTGACGGTAAAGTTAAGTTCGAAGTTAAAGGCCCGAAAAACCGTAAATTCATCAGCATCGTTGCTGAATAAGTTTTTCGCGTCCCGGTAACGGAAGAAAGCCCCGCAACACGTTGCGGGGCTTTTTACATTAGAAGCCCGGCAAAATTCGGGCAGGGAAGAAGCATGAAACAGCAGGCGGGCATCGGTATTCTCCTGGCGCTGACAACAGCGATGTGCTGGGGAGCGTTGCCGATTGCAATGAAGCAGGTGCTGGAAGTGATGGAGCCGCCGACGGTGGTCTTCTATCGCTTTTTAATGGCGGGCATTGGTCTCGGTCTGATCCTGACCTGGAAACGAAAACTGCCGCCACTGCGTATTTTCCGCAAGCCTCGCTGGCTGCTGCTGCTGGCCATTGCCACCGGCGGGTTGTTTGGCAACTTCATATTGTTCAGCTCTTCTCTGCAGTATGTCAGCCCGACCGCGTCGCAGGTGATCGGTCAGCTCTCGCCCGTCGGTATGATGGTCGCCAGCGTCTTTATCCTCAAAGAGAAGATGCGTATCACGCAGGTGATTGGCGCGCTGATGCTGATAAGCGGTCTGGTGATGTTTTTTAACACCAGCCTGATTGAGATCTTCACCCGGCTGACGGATTACACCTGGGGCGTCATTTTCGGCGTCGGTGCGGCGACGGTGTGGGTAAGCTACGGCGTGGCGCAAAAAGTCCTTCTGCGTCGTCTGGCCTCCCAGCAGATCCTCTTTTTGCTGTACACTTTATGTACGCTTGCGCTGCTGCCACTGGCGAAACCCGCCGTGGTGTTCCAGCTGAGCGACTGGCAACTGGCCTGTCTGGTTTTTTGCGGGCTCAACACGCTGGTTGGCTACGGCGCGCTGGCGGAAGCGATGGCGCGCTGGCAGGCGGCGCAGGTAAGCGCGTTAATTACCTTAACGCCGCTGTTTACACTGTTTTTCTCAGATTTGTTATCAATGGCCTGGCCCGATGTTTTCGCCAGACCGATGTTAAACCTTGTCGGTTATCTCGGTGCGTTTGTCGTGGTTGCGGGCGCGATGTTTTCCGCTATTGGCCATCGTCTTTTGGGACGCAGGCGTAGTCGTGAAGTGGTCGTCACTGTGCCCCGCTCAGGCGAATGAGTTACGGAGAGTAAAATGAAGTTTGTAGATGAAGCTACGATTCTGGTCGTAGCGGGTGATGGCGGTAACGGCTGCGTAAGCTTCCGCCGCGAAAAGTATATCCCGAAAGGCGGCCCTGATGGCGGCGACGGTGGCGACGGTGGTGATGTCTGGCTGGAAGCGGACGAGAACCTGAATACCCTGATTGACTACCGTTTTGAAAAATCCTTCCGTGCAGAACGTGGGCAGAACGGCCAGAGCCGTGATTGCACCGGTAAACGCGGGAAAGATATTACGGTGAAAGTGCCGGTTGGTACGCGTGTGATCGACCAGGGCACCGGCGAAACCATGGGTGATATGACCAAACATGGTCAGCGCCTGATGGTCGCGAAAGGCGGCTGGCACGGTCTCGGCAACACCCGTTTCAAATCCTCGGTAAACCGTACTCCGCGTCAGAAGACAATGGGTACGCCGGGCGATAAGCGCGATCTGCAGCTGGAGCTAATGCTGCTGGCAGATGTCGGGATGCTGGGGATGCCGAACGCCGGTAAATCCACCTTTATCCGTGCGGTCTCCGCAGCGAAACCAAAAGTGGCGGATTATCCGTTTACCACGCTGGTCCCGAGCCTGGGCGTTGTTCGTATGGACAATGAGAAGAGCTTCGTGGTTGCCGATATTCCAGGGCTGATTGAGGGTGCGGCTGATGGCGCTGGCCTCGGTATCCGCTTCCTGAAACACCTTGAGCGCTGCCGCGTGCTGCTGCACCTCATCGACCTCGATCCGATCGACGGTTCCGATCCGGCAGAAAACGCCCGTATCATCGTCGGCGAACTGGAAAAATACAGCGAGAAGCTGGCTGCTAAGCCGCGCTGGCTGGTATTTAACAAGATCGACCTGATGGATAAAGAGGAAGCAGAAGCGAAAGCGAAAGCGATCGCCGAAGCGCTGGGCTGGGAAGATAAGTTCTACCTGATCTCTGCTGCCAGCCAGCAGGGCGTTAAAGACCTGTGCTGGGACGTGATGACCTTTATCATCGAAAACCCGATTGCGCAGGCGCAGGAAGAGCAGCAGCCGGAGAAAGTCGAGTTCATGTGGGATGATTATCATCGCCAGCAGCTCGAAGAGGCCGAAGCGTCTGAAGAAGATGACGAAGAGTGGGATGACGACTGGGATGAAGACGACGAAGAGGGCGTTGAGTTCATCTACAAACGTTAATCTCTGCTTCCTCCCCGCTTCGGCGGGGAGAAGAGATAAAAAAATGCCGGGTCAGCATGATGCTTCCCGGCATTTTTTATTAGTTGTTCTGATAGATATCTTTGTAGAGACGGCTTTCGAAACGCACCAGCGGAATACGGCGATTGCGCTGATCGGCGGGTTCAACCGCATATCCCGAAAGATACTGCACAAACGCCATTCGCTGACCGCTGGCGGTGGTAATAAACCCTGCCAGGTTGTAGACGCCCTGTAGCGAGCCCGTCTTCGCTGATACCTTACCGTCGACGCCCGCTTCATGCAGCCCTGCGCGGTATTGCAGCGAGCCGTCATAGCCTGCCAGCGGCAGCATCGAGATGAAGTTAAGCTCGGTATCATGCTGGGCGATATATTGCAGCACCTGCATCATGGTCGCCGGTGCGAGCAGGTTATGGCGCGAGAGGCCGGAACCATCAGCAATAATGGTGTTGCCCAGATCGACACCGGCCTGCTGGCGCAGGATCTGCCTGACCGCATCCGAACCCGCTCGCCAGGTGCCCGGCACGCCAAAGCGCGCATGGCCAATCATGCGAAAGACGGTATCCGCAATCATGTTGTCGGACTTCTTCAGCATGATCTTCAGCAGATCGTGTAGCGGCGCGGATTGTTTACTGGCAATAACGGTGCCGGGCTGATTGACCTGCGTCTGGCGCAGCAGCGTGCCGGTATAGGTAATGCCCGCCTGCGTTAGCTCCTGCTTGAGAATAGCCCCTGCATAGCTGGCACCATCCTGTATAGCGAAGGCGAGCGGCAACGGATCGGCGCGTTGAGGCAAACAGCCTGTTAACGTGAATCTGTTGAGATCGCCCGGCACTACATCCAGTTCGCAATATTGCGCTTCCGACGACCCGCGCGCCAGCGTGCGTACCTGGCTAAACATGTTCACCGGATAGTAAGAGGCGACCCGGATGTAGGCCAAATCACCCGCGTTTTGCGCGCTATACAGCGAAATCGAGAAACAGTTGCGATCGATGATGGCGGCGGCGGGCGGTGCGCTAAAGCACTGCGTCATATCGTTCCACGGCCAGCCCGGCGCTTTGTCATGACTGGCGAAAATCGAAGTATCGATGAGCACGTTGCCATCAATTTTTTGCACGCCTGATTTTTTAAGCGTTGCGACCATATTGCGAATATCCTGACGTTTTAGCGTCGGATCGCCACCAAATCGTGCAACTAAGTCGCCTTTTAGCGTACCGCCGTCGACAGAACCTTCGCTTTCCAGCGTGGTTGTAAAGCGAAAGTCCGGCCCCAGTTGTAAGAGTGCAGCCAGCGCGGTGATCACTTTCTGGGTGCTCGCCGGCAACGCCATCTGTTTGGCATGATAATCAATTTCGGGAGCCTCGGCGCCGACCTTCTGTACCATCAACGCCAGGTTGGCACCATCCGGAAGCTGGTTGATGTACTCGTCGACATTCGCGGCCTGAACATTCAGGGCTATACTGGTGGACAATCCGATGATAAAGCTGGGAAATCGCATAATCTCGCGCTAACAAGCTGGAAACAGGCCGACATACTACGGCGCATCGACCCGGAAAGTAAACGATGACCCACGGTGAACTTCCGGTTAAAATACGTATCAAATTGAAAAATTGCGCTGACCTGGGGCTTTGTCTCCGGGTCAGTTTTCTTTTGCTCCTGCCCGGCTGTTTACGCCTGAATGCGGGGAGGTAACGCTGACGGGGTGGGGGACTACTCCTAACAGGAATGTTTAAGAGGTATAACAAATGCAAGCTATTCCGATGACCCTACGTGGTGCAGAAAAACTGCGCGAAGAGCTGGAGTTTTTAAAAACCGTTCGTCGCCCTGAAATCATCGCCGCTATTGCGGACGCCCGCGAACATGGCGATCTCAAAGAGAACGCTGAATACCACGCCGCGCGTGAGCAGCAGGGCTTTTGTGAAGGCCGCATTAAAGATATCGAAGCGAAACTGTCGAATGCGCAGGTTATCGATATCTCCAAAATGCCAAAAAATGGCCGCGTCATTTTCGGTTCCACGGTCACCGTGCTGAACCTGGATAACGACGAAGAGCAGACTTACCGCATCGTTGGCGATGACGAAGCTGACTTTAAGCAGAATCTTATCTCGGTGAACTCGCCTATCGCACGAGGCCTGGTGGGGAAAGAGCAGGATGATGTGGTTGTCATTCGCACCCCTGGCGGCGAAGTGGAATATGAAATCATCAAGGTGGAATATCTTTGATTGCAGCGTCAGCGTTAATTGTTGACGGATTGTAAAGATAAGAAAAAGGCCGCATTGCGGCCTTTTATGAACTCCAGGAGCGTGGCATTTTGCTCATCTGCTGGCGGAAACCCCTCGTTTTACACTGATTTTGTGTTCAACTCAGGATATCCTTTAGCGCGGCAGCGAAATTTTACGCTCTGCGGTCGGGCGATAAAGCACCAGCGTTTTACCGATGACCTGGACATTACAGGCACCGGTTTCGCGAACGATAGCTTCCACGATCAAGGTCTTAGTTTCTCTCTCTTCAGAGGCGATCTTCACCTTGATAAGTTCATGGTGCACAAGCGCTTGTTCAATCTCGGCCAGTACCCCTTCGGTCAAACCATTGTTGCCAAGCATAACTACCGGCTTGAGCGGATGTGCCAGACCTTTCAGGTGCTGTTTTTGTTTAGTACTCAGATTCATCGTATATTTTGCTTACGTTGGGATTGAAAACGGGTCATTCTACCGCCATCTCCTCTGTATCGCCAAATTGCGCGTCGAAATTTCTCGGTGTCGCCGATGAAACCGGATGGAAAGTTAAATGACAGGTAAAAAGCGTTCTGCCAGTTCAAGCCGCTGGCTTCAGGAACACTTTAGCGATAAATATGTTCTTCAGGCGCAGAAAAAAGGGTTACGTTCCCGTGCCTGGTTTAAACTTGATGAAATACAGCAAAGTGACAAGATTTTTAAACCGGGGATGACCGTGGTTGACCTGGGTGCTGCACCCGGTGGATGGTCGCAATATGCGGTCACACAGATTGGTGGGAACGGGCGCATTATCGCGTGCGATCTTTTACCGATGGATCCAATCGTCGGCGTAGACTTCCTTCAGGGCGATTTTCGTGATGAATTAGTTCTGAAAGCGTTACTGGAACGTGTTGGTGACAGTAAAGTTCAGGTTGTCATGTCAGATATGGCGCCTAATATGAGCGGAACGCCAGCGGTTGATATTCCCCGCTCTATGTATCTGGTAGAGCTGGCGCTGGAGATGTGCCGCGATGTGTTAGCGCCAGGCGGTAATTTTTTAGTGAAAGTGTTCCAGGGCGAAGGTTTCGATGAGTACCTTACGGAAATTCGCTCCCTGTTTACGAAGGTTAAAGTGCGTAAACCGGACTCTTCGCGTGCTCGTTCGCGCGAAGTGTATATTGTAGCGACCGGGCGAAAATGATACCCCGTTGATTTCGGCCTTCGGTTTGAATGAAACGGGATATGTTGTATCCTGCCGCTGTTTTTAACACAGTTGTAATATGAGGTTAATCCCTTGAGTGACATGGCGAAAAACCTAATACTCTGGCTGGTCATTGCCGTCGTGCTGATGTCAGTATTCCAGAGCTTTGGGCCCAGCGAGTCAAATGGCCGTAAGGTGGATTACTCTACCTTCCTGCAAGAGGTCAACCAGGACCAGGTTCGCGAAGCGCGTATCAACGGACGTGAGATCAACGTTACCAAGAAAGATAGTAACCGTTACACGACTTACATCCCGGTCAACGATCCTAAACTGCTCGACAACCTGCTGACCAAAAACGTCAAGGTTGTGGGTGAACCACCTGAAGAGCCGAGCCTGCTCGGTAACATCTTCATCTCCTGGTTCCCGATGCTGTTGCTGATTGGGGTATGGATTTTCTTCATGCGCCAGATGCAGGGCGGCGGTGGCAAAGGCGCCATGTCGTTCGGTAAGAGCAAAGCGCGCATGCTGACTGAAGATCAGATCAAAACCACTTTTGCCGACGTCGCGGGCTGCGATGAAGCTAAAGAGGAAGTGGGCGAGCTGGTTGAATATCTGCGTGAGCCGAGCCGTTTCCAGAAACTGGGCGGTAAAATCCCGAAAGGCGTCCTGATGGTCGGTCCTCCGGGTACCGGTAAAACGCTGCTGGCGAAAGCAATCGCTGGCGAAGCGAAAGTGCCGTTCTTTACGATTTCCGGTTCTGACTTTGTTGAAATGTTTGTCGGCGTGGGCGCATCCCGCGTACGCGACATGTTTGAACAAGCCAAGAAAGCCGCACCGTGCATCATCTTTATCGATGAGATTGACGCCGTTGGCCGTCAGCGTGGCGCAGGTTTAGGCGGTGGTCACGATGAACGTGAGCAGACCCTGAACCAGATGCTGGTTGAGATGGATGGTTTCGAAGGCAATGAAGGCATTATCGTTATTGCTGCGACCAACCGTCCTGACGTACTGGACCCGGCGCTGCTGCGTCCAGGCCGTTTCGACCGTCAGGTTGTCGTTGGGCTGCCGGACGTTCGCGGTCGCGAGCAGATCCTGAAGGTCCATATGCGTCGTGTACCGCTGTCGCCGGATATTGACGCTGCGATCATCGCGCGTGGTACTCCGGGCTTCTCCGGTGCGGATCTGGCCAACCTGGTCAACGAAGCTGCGCTGTTTGCTGCGCGCGGTAACAAACGCGTTGTCTCGATGGTTGAGTTCGAAAAAGCGAAAGACAAAATCATGATGGGTGCGGAACGTCGCTCCATGGTGATGACGGAAGCGCAGAAAGAGTCTACCGCGTATCACGAGGCGGGCCATGCGATTATCGGTCGTCTGGTGCCGGAACACGATCCGGTACATAAAGTGACGATTATTCCGCGCGGTCGTGCGTTGGGCGTAACCTTCTTCCTGCCGGAAGGGGATGCGATTAGCGCCAGCCGTCAGAAGCTGGAGAGCCAGATCTCTACGCTCTATGGCGGTCGTCTCGCAGAAGAGATCATCTATGGTGTTGAGCATGTTTCTACCGGTGCGTCGAACGACATTAAAGTCGCGACCAACCTGGCACGTAACATGGTGACGCAGTGGGGCTTCTCGGACAAACTGGGTCCGCTGCTCTACGCCGAAGAAGAGGGCGAAGTGTTCCTCGGACGTTCCGTCGCGAAAGCGAAGCATATGTCTGATGAAACCGCGCGTATTATCGACCAGGAAGTGAAGGCGCTGATTGAACGTAACTACAATCGAGCGCGTCAGATCCTGAACGAGAACATGGATATTCTCCATGCGATGAAAGATGCTCTGATGAAATATGAGACCATCGACGCACCGCAGATTGATGACCTGATGTCTCGTCGTGATGTACGTCCGCCAGCGGGCTGGGAAGATCCAGGCGCGAATAACTCTGACAGTAACGGTACCCCACGTGCGCCGCGTCCGGTTGATGAACCGCGTACGCCGAACCCGGGCAATACCATGTCAGAGCAGTTTGGCGACAAATAAGCTTTCTGCAGTTGATGAACTGTCTGTAACGAAACCCTGGGGCCTGCTCCGGGGTTTTTCTTTTCTGTTCAACCGTAATACCTTCAGGGACTTCAGTCATGAAACTTCATGCCCAGGGCTCCACACTTGAGCTGTCTCATCCCCACGTGATGGGGATCCTCAACGTCACGCCGGACTCCTTTTCTGACGGCGGCAGCCACAACACGCTGATTGAGGCGGTCAAACACGCTAACCTGATGATTAACGCAGGGGCGACCATTGTGGATATCGGCGGTGAATCTACGCGGCCCGGTGCCGCTGAAGTGAGTGTTGAAGAGGAGCTGGCGCGCGTTATCCCGGTTGTGGAAGCGATAGCGCAGCGCTTTGAAGTGTGGATCTCGGTTGATACCTCGAAGCCTGAAGTGATCCGGGAAGCGGCACGGGCGGGCGCGCACATCATCAATGATATCCGCTCTTTGACGGAGCCCGGCGCGCTTGAAGCGGCGGCACAAACCGGATTGCCTGTCTGCCTGATGCATATGCAGGGTCAACCGAAGACGATGCAAGAAGCGCCAAAATATGAGGACGTCTTTGCCGACGTAAACCGCTTTTTTGTGGAGAATATTGCGCGCTGTGAACGTGCAGGGATCGCAAAAGAAAAATTGTTGCTCGACCCTGGGTTCGGTTTCGGTAAGAATCTCTCCCACAATTATGCGCTGCTTGCCCGATTAGGCGAGTTTCACCACTTCGGCTTGCCGTTGTTGGTAGGAATGTCGCGTAAAACGATGATCGGCCAGTTATTAAATGTCGGGCCCACTGAGCGGTTAAGCGGCAGCCTGGCATGTGCAGTGATTGCTGCAATGCAGGGTGCGCAGATTATTCGTGTCCATGATGTAAAAGAAACGGTAGAAGCTATGCGAGTGGTGGAAGCCACACTGTCAGCGAAGGAAAATAAACGCTATGAGTAATCGTAAATATTTTGGCACTGATGGCATTCGTGGCCGTGTTGGCGACGCACCTATCACTCCTGATTTCGTTCTGAAACTGGGCTGGGCGGCAGGCAAGGTGCTGGCCCGTCACGGCTCACGTAAAATTATTATCGGCAAAGATACCCGCATCTCGGGCTATATGCTGGAATCGGCACTGGAAGCCGGGCTGGCCGCAGCCGGTCTCTCTGCTTCCTTTACCGGTCCGATGCCGACCCCTGCTGTCGCTTACCTGACACGTACTTTCCGCGCGGAAGCGGGGATTGTGATTTCTGCTTCCCATAACCCGTTCTATGACAACGGGATCAAGTTCTTCTCCATTGACGGCACTAAACTGCCGGACGCGGTTGAAGAGGCGATTGAAGCGGAGATGGAGAAAGAGCTGACCTGTGTTGACTCTGCTGAATTGGGTAAAGCGAGCCGTATCGTCGATGCCGCAGGCCGTTATATTGAGTTCTGCAAAGCGACTTTCCCTAATGAGCTAAGCCTCAACAGCTTGAAGGTTGTGGTGGATTGTGCCAATGGCGCGACATACCACATTGCTCCGAATGTTTTCCGCGAACTGGGTGCTAAAGTTATTGCGATTGGCTGCGATCCGGATGGCGTCAACATCAATGAAAAATGTGGTGCGACGGATGTGCAAGCGCTGCAAGATCGTGTTCTGGCAGAAAAAGCGGATCTGGGCATCGCTTTTGACGGCGACGGCGATCGCGTGATCATGGTTGACCACGAAGGTAATAAAGTCGATGGCGACCAGATTATGTATATCATCGCGCGTGAAGGCCTGCGTCAGGGGCAGTTGCGCGGCGGTGCCGTCGGCACGCTGATGAGCAACATGGGCCTCGAACTGGCGCTTAAGCAACTGGGCATCCCGTTTGCGCGCGCAAAAGTGGGCGACCGCTACGTGCTGGAAAAAATGCAGGAGAAAGGGTGGCGCATCGGTGCGGAAAACTCAGGCCATGTGATCCTGCTGGATAAAACCACCACGGGTGACGGGATTGTTGCCGGGTTGCAGGTAGTCGCGGCAATGGTGCGTAACCATATGACGCTGCACGACCTTTGCAGCGGCATGAAAATGTTCCCGCAGGTTCTGGTGAATGTCCGCTTTACCGCTGGTAATGGCGATCCGCTGGAAGATGAGAATGTTAAAACCGTGATGGCAGAGGTTGAAGCGACGCTGGGGAACCGTGGTCGCGTGCTGTTGCGTAAGTCCGGCACTGAGCCATTAATCCGCGTGATGGTCGAAGGCGAAGATGAAGCGCAAGTTACCGCGCTGGCAAACCGCATCGCCGATGCGGTTAAAGCGGTTTAACGATCCGGTAAGTGGCTAAAAAGGCAGCTTTTGCTGCCTCTTTCTTCGCCATAATGCACGCTTTTGCTGTTTTTTTCCGCACTTGATAAAAAGCGTCAAAATTGCCCTTGCGAAGGTCATTCGCTTTGGTTAGTATTCACACCCGCTTCAGTGGGAAAGCATGAAACATCCCGCGTTATTGGTTTGAAGCATTGGCTGCGGCAACCCCGCAAGGAACAGGTTGATTATGTACGAAGCTCTTTTAGTAGTTTTCCTTATTGTGGCTCTGGCTCTTGTAGCTCTGATTATGCTGCAGCAAGGTAAAGGCGCTGACATGGGAGCCTCCTTTGGCGCTGGCGCGTCCGGTACGCTGTTCGGTTCAAGTGGTTCTGGTAACTTCATGACTCGTGCAACTGCTGTGCTGGCAACACTGTTCTTTATTATTAGCCTTGTGCTGGGCAACATTAACAGCAATAAAACCAATAAGGGAAGCGAGTGGGAAAACCTGAGCGCACCGGCCAAGAGTGAACAGACTCAGCCAGCAGCGCCGGCGAAGCCGACCAGCGATATCCCGCAGTAAGTTGTGAAGAAGTAAGTCGTGCCGAGGTGGTGGAATTGGTAGACACGCTACCTTGAGGTGGTAGTGCCCAATAGGGCTTACGGGTTCAAGTCCCGTCCTCGGTACCAATATTCCGAAAGAAAGACATCGAAAGATGTCTTTTTTTTCGTCTGTCGTTTGTGTGCCTGAAAAGTTTGGCTACTCAACCGACAATAAAAAAGCGCCCGCAGGCGCTTTTTGTGTTTCAGTGGCGGCGATTATTTCTTATCGCTGTGCTCCAGGTTTTCAACCTGCGGCAGGCCATTCCCTGACGTGGTGGAGATCAGGCCAGTCTGTACATAGTTGAACAGCTTGGCGCGAGTATCGGTGATGTCGAGGTTACGCATCGTCAGCTGACCAATACGATCGTCCGGTGAGAATACCGAGTCGCCTTTCTCCATGGTCAGACGCTCTGCCTGGTAGGTCAGATTGTCGGAAACCGTATTCAGAATTGAGTAGTCATTCCCGCGACGCAGCTCGAGCGTCACTTCGCCAGTAATAGCACTTGCCACCCAACGTTGCAGCGCATCACGCAGCATCAGCGCCTGCGGATCAAACCAGCGACCCTGATAGAGCAGGCGTCCAAGCTGACGACCGTGAGCATGATACTGCTCAATAGTGTCTTCGTTATGAATGCCGGTCAGCAGACGTTCGTAGGCGATATGCAGCAGCGCCATCCCCGGGGCTTCATAGATGCCGCGGCTTTTCGCTTCAATGATACGGTTTTCAATCTGATCGCTCATGCCCAGACCGTGACGGCCACCGATACGGTTGGCTTCCATCATCAGTTCGACATCGTCGCTGAAGGTTTTGCCATTCAGCGCGACAGGGTGGCCCTGTTCAAAACGTACGGTAACTTCCTCAGCCGGGATCTTCACGCTCTCATCCCAGAATTTCACGCCCATAATCGGGTTAACGATTTTGACGCTGGAGTTGAGGAACTCGAGATCCTTCGCTTCGTGGGTGGCACCCAGCATATTGGAGTCCGTCGAGTAGGCTTTTTCGGCCGACATTTTGTAGTCGAAGCCCGACGCGGTCATGAATTCGGACATTTCCTGACGGCCGCCCAGTTCGTCGATAAAGTCAGTATCGAGCCATGGTTTATAGATCTTCAGCTCAGCATTGGTCAGCAGGCCATAACGATAGAAACGTTCGATATCGTTGCCTTTATAGGTGCTGCCGTCACCCCAGATGTTGACGCCATCCTCTTTCATAGCCGCAACCAGCATGGTGCCGGTTACCGCACGACCGAGTGGGGTGGTATTGAAATAGGTTAAACCGCCGGTGGTGTTATGGAACGCCCCGCACTGAATAGCCGCGATGCCCTCAGCGACCAGCTGTTTACGACAATCGATCAGGCGAGCATTTTCCGCACCGTACTCTTTCGCGCGACGCGGGATCGCCTCATAGTCATCCTCGTCAGGCTGGCCCAGGTTGGCAGTATATGCATAAGGAACTGCGCCTTTCTGACGCATCCACAGCAGCGCTGCGCTGGTGTCCAGACCGCCTGAAAAAGCAATACCAATACGTTGACCTGCGGGAAGATGCTTGAGAATCGTTGTCATAAAAAAATCCCTGCTTGATAGACTGATGGTGAGAGACTTAACAGCCACGCCACGCTATTTACACCACTCATTCTTACTTCTTTAGTGAATGGTTATGCAAAATAAATGAGTTTTCATTTAATCATCTTTTGGCGCACACCGGAAGAGAGAAGCGCAATTTTCATTGTATAACTGAAAGAAAAAGCGGCATCTGTGCATAAAAACTCTCTTAATAATATGCAACAACGGCGAAGCACGTGATGCTATAGATGAGCGGTTGACACAACGCGATGTTTTTCAATATACTGCAAGCCGGTTTTACGTCCCGTCTTCGGTACCAAATCCCAGCATTATTTGCAAGTTGACGCTCAATCGAGTAAAATTTGCCACGTTTCAGGCGCGGGGTGGAGCAGCCTGGTAGCTCGTCGGGCTCATAACCCGAAGGTCGTCGGTTCAAATCCGGCCCCCGCAACCACTTTCCCTTAGTGTTCTTTTTCAAATATACTGTGAAGACTTAACGCCTTCTTTAGCGGGATTTGAAAAGAGTTCTTCCGGAAGGTTATCCAGGCCGCAGTTGCGGCTATAGGGTTCAGTTATTTAAAGCCCCGATTTATCGGGGTTTTTTGTTATCTGAGTACGAAATAACTGGGCTATATGCCCTTTTTTTATGTCTTGGGGGTGGACTTGTCCACATTAGAGCAAAAATTAACAGAGATGATTACGGCGCCGGTTGAAGCACTGGGCTACGAACTGGTCGGTATCGAATTTGTGCGTGGTCGCACATCTACGCTGCGCATCTATATTGATAGTGAAGATGGCATCAATGTTGATGATTGCGCTGATGTCAGCCACCAGGTCAGTGCGGTACTGGATGTCGAAGATCCCATTACCGTTGCGTATAACCTGGAAGTTTCCTCACCAGGTCTTGAGCGACCTTTGTTTACGGCTGAGCACTACGCGCGCTTTAAGGGCGACGAAGTTTCGCTGGTGCTGCGGATGGCGGTGCAGAACCGTCGTAAGTGGCAGGGCATCATTAAAGATGTCGATGGCGAAATGATCACCGTTACGGTCGAAGGTAAAGATGAAGTGTTCGCCTTGAGCAATATTCAAAAAGCGAACCTGGTCCCCCACTTTTAACAGTCTGGATTGAGGTGAAAGGCCCCCAATGAACAAAGAAATTTTGGCTGTTGTTGAAGCTGTTTCTAACGAAAAGTCGCTTCCGCGTGAAAAAATCTTTGAAGCGCTGGAAAGTGCTCTGGCTACAGCAACCAAGAAAAAATATGAGCAAGAGATTGATGTGCGTGTAAGCATCGATCGTAAAAGCGGTGATTTCGACACATTCCGTCGCTGGCTAATCGTTGAAGAAGTGACGCAGCCGACGCGTGAAATCACTCTCGAAGCGGCACGTTACGAAGATGAGAGCCTGAACCTCGACGATTACGTTGAAGATCAGATTGAATCCGTGACGTTTGACCGTATCACCACCCAAACCGCGAAGCAGGTTATCGTACAGAAAGTACGTGAAGCAGAGCGCGCAATGGTTGTCGATCAGTTCCGCGAACACGAAGGTGAAATCATCACCGGCGTGGTGAAAAAAGTGAACCGCGACAACATCACGCTGGATCTGGGCAGTAACGCTGAAGCCGTGATCCTGCGCGAAGATATGCTGCCGCGTGAAAACTTCCGTCCGGGCGACCGCATTCGCGGCGTGCTGTACGCAGTGCGCCCAGAAGCGCGCGGTGCGCAGCTGTTCGTTACGCGTTCCAAGCCGGAAATGCTGATCGAACTGTTCCGCATTGAAGTACCAGAAATCGGCGAAGAAGTTATCGAGATTAAAGCCGCAGCCCGCGATCCGGGTTCTCGCGCCAAAATTGCGGTGAAAACCAACGACAAGCGTATTGACCCGGTTGGGGCATGCGTTGGTATGCGTGGTGCCCGCGTTCAGGCCGTTTCTACCGAACTCGGCGGCGAACGTATCGATATCGTACTGTGGGACGACAACCCGGCCCAGTTCGTTATCAACGCAATGGCACCGGCTGATGTTGCTTCTATCGTGGTGGATGAAGATAAGCACACCATGGATATCGCTGTCGAAGCGGGCAACCTGGCGCAGGCGATTGGCCGTAACGGTCAGAACGTGCGTCTCGCGTCTCAGCTGAGCGGCTGGGAACTCAACGTTATGACCGTTGAAGATCTGCAGTCCAAGCATCAGGCTGAGGCTCACGCAGCGATTGATACCTTCACCCGTTATCTGGACATTGACGAAGATTTCGCCACTGTTCTGGTCGAAGAGGGTTTCTCAACGCTGGAAGAACTGGCCTATGTGCCAATCAAAGAGCTGCTGGAAATCGATGGCCTGGATGAAGACACCGTCGAAGCGCTGCGTGATCGTGCGAAAAGCGCACTGACTACTCTGGCGCTGGCGCAGGAAGAAAGCCTGGGGAATAAAGAACCGGCTGAAGACCTGCTGAACCTGGACGGTCTGGATCGTGCACTGGCTTTCAAACTGGCTGCTCGTGGTGTTTGTACGCTGGAAGACCTCGCTGAGCAAGGTGTGGATGACCTGAGCGATATCGAAGGGTTAACTGCCGACAAAGCCGGTGAGCTCATCATGGCCGCGCGTAATATTTGCTGGTTTGGTGACGAAGCGTAATAAACTGTAGCAGGAAGGAACAGCATGACAGATGTAACCGTAAAAACGCTGGCCGCTGAGATTCAAACCTCTGTGGACCGCCTGGTACAGCAATTTGCTGATGCAGGGATCCGCAAGTCTGCTGATGATTCAGTGACGGCGCAGGAAAAACAGACGCTGTTAGCGCATCTGAACCGTGAACACGGTTCTGCGCCTGATAAGCTGACGTTGCAGCGCAAAACGCGCAGCACATTAAATATTCAGGGCACCGGTGGGAAAAGTAAATCGGTGCAGATCGAAGTCCGTAAAAAGCGCACCTTTGTAAAACGCGATCCACAAGAGGCTGAACGTCTCGCTGCGGAAGAAGAGGCGATGCGTGAAGCGGAGGAGAAGGCCCGTCGTGAAGCAGAGGAAGCCGCTGAGCGAGAAGCCGAGGAAAAAGCCAAGCGTGAAGCCGAAGTGCGTCTGAAACGTGAAGCTGAAGAAAAAGCTAAACGTGAAAATGCCGAAAGCACGAAACGCGAAGCTGCGGAAAATAGCAAAGTGAGCAACCATCAAACTGACGAAGTGACCAGGGCAGCCCAGACGGAAAAAGCCCGTCGTGAATCCGAAGCGCAGGAACTTAAGCGTAAAGCGGAAGAAGAGGCTCGTCGTAAACTGGAAGAAAATGCACGTCGCGTAGCGGAAGAAGCCCGTCGAATGGCAGAACAGAACGAAGCAACCTGGACGGCAACGCCAGGCGAAGAAGAAGAGACGACCGGCGATTATCACGTCACCACCTCCCAGCATGCACGTCAGGCTGAAGATGATAACGATCGTGAAGTCGAAGGTGGCCGCGGCCGTACCCGTACCGCTAAAGCCCCGCGTCCGAAGAAAGGCAACAAGCACTCTGAAAGCAAAGCTGACCGTGAAGAAGCGCGTGCCGCGGTTCGCGGTGGTAAAGGCGGCCGTCAGCGTAAAGGTTCTGCACTGCAGCAGGGCTTCAATAAACCGGCCCAGGCCGTTAACCGTGACGTTGTGATCGGTGAAACCCTGACCGTCGGCGAGCTGGCTAACAAAATGGCAGTTAAAGGCTCTCAGGTCATCAAAGCGATGATGAAACTGGGCGCGATGGCAACCATCAACCAGGTCATCGACCAGGAAACCGCACAGCTGGTTGCGGAAGAGATGGGCCACAAAGTTATCCTGCGTCGTGAAAACGAGCTGGAAGAAGCGGTAATGAGTGACCGTGACACAGGGGCAGCGGTTGAACCGCGCGCGCCGGTTGTGACCATTATGGGTCACGTTGACCACGGTAAAACCTCGCTGCTGGACTACATTCGTTCAACGAAAGTGGCATCCGCTGAAGCGGGCGGCATTACCCAGCACATCGGTGCTTACCACGTCGAAACCGACAACGGCATGATCACCTTCCTGGATACCCCAGGCCACGCCGCGTTTACCGCAATGCGTGCCCGTGGTGCTCAGGCAACGGATATCGTTGTTCTGGTTGTCGCAGCAGACGATGGCGTGATGCCGCAGACTATCGAAGCTATTCAGCACGCGAAAGCGGCGAAAGTGCCGGTAGTTGTTGCAGTGAACAAAATCGATAAGCCGGAAGCCGATCCGGATCGCGTTAAAAACGAACTCTCTCAGTACGGGATCATTCCGGAAGAGTGGGGCGGCGAAAGCCAGTTCGTACACGTCTCCGCGAAAGCCGGTACCGGTATCGACGACCTGCTGGATGCAATCCTGCTGCAGGCCGAAGTTCTGGAACTGCACGCTGTCCGTAACGGCATGGCGAGCGGTGTTGTTATCGAATCCTTCCTTGATAAAGGTCGTGGTCCGGTAGCTTCCGTCCTGGTGCGTGAAGGTACGCTGCATAAAGGCGACATCGTACTCTGCGGCTTCGAATATGGCCGTGTCCGTGCGATGCGTGACGAGCTGGGTCGTGAAGTGACCGAAGCGGGTCCGTCCATTCCGGTAGAAATCCTTGGCCTCTCCGGTGTTCCGGCGGCGGGTGATGAAGCTACCGTGGTACGTGACGAGAAGAAAGCGCGTGAAGTTGCGCTCTATCGTCAGGGCAAATTCCGCGAAGTTAAACTGGCTCGCCAGCAGAAATCTAAGCTGGAGAACATGTTTGCTAACATGACCGAAGGCGAAGTGCACGAAGTGAACATCGTGCTGAAAGCTGACGTTCAGGGCTCCGTGGAAGCGATCTCCGACTCGCTGCTGAAACTCTCTACTGAAGAAGTGAAAGTGAAGATTGTTGGCTCTGGCGTAGGTGGTATCACCGAAACCGACGCCACGCTTGCAGCTGCGTCCAACGCTATCCTGGTTGGCTTCAACGTTCGTGCCGATGCCTCTGCGCGTCGCGTGATCGAAGCGGAAGGTCTGGATCTGCGTTACTACTCCGTCATCTATAACCTGATCGACGAAGTGAAAGCGGCGATGAGCGGTATGCTCTCACCTGAGCTGAAACAGCAGATCATCGGTCTGGCTGAAGTGCGCGATGTGTTCAAATCGCCGAAATTCGGCGCGGTTGCTGGCTGTATGGTTACCGAAGGCGTCGTCAAACGTCACAACCCGATCCGCGTCCTGCGCGACAACGTGGTTATCTACGAAGGCGAGCTGGAATCCCTGCGCCGCTTCAAAGATGACGTTAACGAAGTCCGTAACGGCATGGAGTGTGGTATCGGCGTTAAGAACTACAATGACGTACGTACCGGCGATATGATCGAAGTCTTCGAAATTATCGAAATCAAGCGCTCTATCGAATAATCGACGCATTAGCGCAACGTAGGCCGGGAGCAAAGCGCCACCCGGCAAGAGATATCTAAAGGGGCTACGGCCCCTTTTTAGTCTGGAGAAGTAATATGGCGAAAGAATTTGGTCGCCCGCAGCGCGTCGCTCAGGAGTTGCAAAAAGAGATTGCCACTATCCTGCAGCGTGAAATCAAAGATCCGCGCCTGGGCATGATGACCACCGTATCCGGTGTCGAAGTCTCCCGCGATCTGGCGTATGCCAAAGTGTTCGTGACCTTCCTGAATGACAAAGATGAAGAGTCGATCAAAGCGGGCATTAAAGCCCTGCATGACGCTTCCGGTTTTATCCGCTCCCTGCTGGGGAAAGCGATGCGTCTGCGTATCGTGCCGGAACTGACATTCTTCTACGACAACTCGCTGGTTGAAGGGATGCGCATGTCCAACCTGGTCACCAGCGTGGTGAAGCACGATGATGAACGTCGTGTGAACCCGGACGACAGCAAGGAGGACTGATGAGTCGTCCTCGTCGTCGCGGTCGCGACGTGCATGGCGTACTGCTGCTGGATAAGCAGCAGGGCGCATCAAGCAATGATGTCCTGCAGAAAGTAAAGCGCCTCTATAACGCCAACCGTGCGGGTCATACCGGCGCGCTGGATCCGCTGGCAACCGGCATGCTGCCGATCTGCCTCGGTGAGGCGACAAAATTTTCTCAGTATCTGCTCGATTCCGATAAGCGCTACCGGGTAATTGCCCGCCTTGGTCAACGCACTGATACATCGGATGCCGATGGCCAGGTCGTTGAAGAGCGCCCGGTGACCTTTACCGCCGCAGAGCTGGCGAGCGCACTGGAGAGCTTTCGCGGTAACACGCAGCAAATCCCGTCGATGTACTCGGCCCTGAAGTACCAGGGTAAGAAGCTTTACGAGTATGCGCGTCAGGGTATTGAAGTGCCGCGTGAAGCGCGCCCGATTACCGTGTATGAACTGCTGTTTATCCGCCATGAAGGGGATGAGCTGGAGCTGGAAATCCACTGCTCAAAAGGGACTTACATTCGCACCATCATTGACGATCTGGGCGAAAAGCTGGGCTGTGGCGCGCATGTTATCTATTTGCGTCGTCTGGCGGTAAGCCGCTACCCGATTGAGCGAATGGTGACGCTTGAGCAGTTGCAGGCGTTAGTCCAGCAGGCCGAGCAGCAGGAAATTCCTGCGGCAGAGCTGCTCGATCCGCTGTTGATGCCGATGGATAGCCCGGCGTCTGATTTCCCTGTTGTCAACATCCCCACCGTGGTTGCTGCCTATTTCAAAAACGGCCAGCCGGTGCGCGCTTCCACTACGCCGGCCGAAGGGCTGGTCCGCGTGACGGAAGGCGAAGAGGGCAAGTTTATCGGCATGGGCGAAATTGATGATCAGGGGCGAGTTGCGCCGCGTCGTCTGGTTGTTGAGTATCCTGCTGACTGACGGGCTTACCTTGCGGGAATGCCCGACTACGAGTAGAATATTGCCGCTTAACGCCGGGCTATGTATTTAACATACCCGGCGTTAAACCTGGGGGAGCTGAATTAGAGATCGGCACCCTGTCATTCTTATATCACTGGAGTTGAAAATGTCTCTAAGCGTTGAAGCTAAAGCAAAAATCGTTTCCGAGTTTGGTCGTGGTTCTAACGACAGCGGTTCTACCGAAGTTCAGGTTGCACTGCTGACTGCTCAGATTAACCACCTGCAGGGTCACTTTGCAGAGCACAAAAAAGATCACCACAGCCGTCGTGGTCTGCTGCGTATGGTTTCTCAGCGTCGTAAACTGCTCGACTATCTGAAACGTAAAGACGTTGCACGCTACACCGCGCTGATCGAGCGTCTGGGTCTGCGTCGCTAAGTCTGGCGAGTTTCAAGAAGGGGCCTTTACGGCCCCTTTTTTCAACCAGGCGGCAGCAATTGGCACTAAACTGATGTATTGTTGCCAGGTATGATCTTCATTGCAGAGGTTCGCGCGGCTAATGAGAGGCTTTATCCGCAATGGGCGGGTTAAGGTTGTCATTAGTCGCGAGGATGCAAGAAGGTCCGGTTTAATTATCAGCACGCCCTGGGTGTGCTGATGTTCATTAAGAAAGGATAGAATTTTGCTGAATCCGATCATTCGTAAATTCCAATATGGTCAACACACCGTCACGCTGGAAACCGGCATGATGGCCCGTCAGGCAACTGCTGCCGTGATGGTAAGCATGGACGACACCGCGGTATTCGTTACCGTTGTTGGCCAGAAAAAAGCAAAACCGGGTCAGGACTTTTTCCCACTGACCGTCAACTACCAGGAGCGTACTTACGCTGCCGGTAAAATCCCGGGTGGCTTCTTCCGTCGTGAAGGCCGTCCAAGCGAAGGCGAAACCCTGATCGCGCGTCTGATTGACCGCCCGGTTCGCCCGCTGTTCCCGGAAGGTTTCGTCAACGAAGTCCAGGTTATCGCGACCGTGGTTTCCGTTAACCCGCAGGTTAACCCGGATATCGTGGCGATGATTGGTGCTTCTGCTGCACTTTCTCTCTCTGGTATTCCGTTCAACGGCCCGATCGGCTCTGCGCGCGTTGGTTACATCAACGACCAGTATGTTCTGAACCCGACTCAGGAAGAGCTGAAATCCAGCAAACTGGATCTGGTTGTTGCCGGTACCGAAGCTGCTGTGCTGATGGTTGAATCCGAAGCAGAACTGCTGAGCGAAGATCAGATGCTGGGCGCGGTCGTTTATGGCCACGAGCAGCAGCAGATTGTTATTCAGAACATCAACGATCTGGTGAAAGAAGCGGGTAAACCGCGCTGGGACTGGCAGCCGGAAGTGGTCGACGAAGCGCTGAACGCGCGCGTTGCAGCGTTGGCAGAATCTCGTCTGAGCGATGCTTACCGCATCACCGACAAACAGGAGCGTTACGCTCAGGTTGACGTGATCAAATCTGAAACCATCGCGACGCTGGTTGCAGAAGATGAGTCCCTGGACGCTAACGAGCTGGGCGAAATCCTGCACGCTATCGAGAAAAACGTTGTTCGTAGCCGCGTACTGGCAGGCGAACCGCGTATCGATGGCCGCGAAAAAGATATGATCCGTGGTCTGGACGTTCGTACCGGCGTTCTGCCGCGTACTCACGGCTCCGCACTCTTTACCCGTGGTGAAACGCAGGCGCTGGTAACAGCAACCCTGGGTACCGCACGTGACGCGCAGAACATCGACGAACTGATGGGCGAGCGCACTGACAGCTTCCTGTTCCACTACAACTTCCCTCCGTACTCCGTAGGTGAGACTGGTATGGTCGGTTCGCCGAAGCGCCGTGAAATTGGTCACGGTCGTCTGGCGAAACGCGGCGTGCTGGCTGTTATGCCGGAAGCTGATAAATTCCCGTACACCGTGCGTGTGGTTTCTGAAATCACCGAATCCAACGGTTCTTCTTCCATGGCTTCCGTGTGCGGCGCATCGCTGGCACTGATGGATGCAGGCGTACCGGTGAAAGCCGCAGTTGCCGGTATCGCAATGGGCCTGGTGAAAGAGGGCGATAACTTTGTCGTTCTGTCTGACATCCTCGGCGATGAAGATCACCTGGGCGACATGGACTTTAAAGTGGCCGGTTCCCGCGACGGTATCTCTGCGCTGCAGATGGATATCAAAATCGAAGGCATCACCAAAGAGATCATGCAGGTTGCGCTGAACCAGGCGAAAGGTGCACGTCTGCATATCCTCGGCGTGATGGAGCAGGCGATTAACGCGCCGCGTGGTGATATCTCTGAGTTCGCACCGCGTATCCACACCATCAAGATCAACCCGGACAAGATCAAAGACGTTATCGGTAAAGGCGGCTCCGTTATCCGTGCCCTGACCGAAGAGACCGGCACGACCATCGAAATCGAAGATGACGGTACCGTGAAAATCGCGGCAACCGACGGCGACAAAGCGAAATTCGCGATTCGTCGTATCGAAGAGATCACCGCAGAGATCGAAGTGGGCCGTATCTACAACGGTAAAGTCACCCGTATCGTCGACTTTGGTGCGTTTGTTGCCATCGGTGGCGGTAAAGAGGGCCTGGTGCACATTTCTCAGATCGCCGATAAGCGCGTAGAGAAAGTGACCGACTACCTGCAGATGGGTCAGGAAGTACCGGTGAAAGTTCTGGAAGTTGACCGCCAGGGCCGTATTCGTCTAAGCATTAAAGAAGCAACTGAACAAACTCAGCCTGTTGAAGCGTCAGAAGCGCCGCAAGCAGAACTGGGCGAGTAAGGTTTGCCTTTGCCCTCCGCGCAGGCGGAGGGCTTATTCTCAGGCAGGACGCCATGTTTGCAGCCGGGGGACAGGACGTTCATCCAATTGTTGTCTTCGGGAGTAGGAAATGAAGCCTTTTTTGCGCTGGTGTTTCGTTGCGACAGCTCTAACGCTGGCAGGATGCAGCAACTCTGCCTGGCGTAAGAGCGAAGTCCTCGCGGTGCCATTGCAACCGACTTTGCAGCAAGAAGTGATTCTGGCACGCATGGAACAAATTCTTGCCAGTCGGGCTTTATCCGATGATGAACGCGCACAGCTTTTATATGAGCGCGGAGTATTGTATGATAGTCTCGGTTTGAGGGCGTTGGCGCGGAATGATTTTTCACAAGCGCTGGCCATCCGACCCGATATGCCTGAAGTATTCAATTACTTAGGCATTTATTTAACGCAGGCAGGCAATTTTGATGCTGCCTATGAAGCGTTTGATTCTGTACTTGAGCTTGATCCAACTTACAACTACGCGCACTTAAACCGCGGCATCGCTCTGCACTATGGCGGTCGTGATAAGTTAGCGCAAGATGATCTGCTGGCGTTTTATCAAGACGATCCTAATGATCCTTTCCGTAGCCTGTGGCTTTACATCGTTGAGCGGAAGCTCGATGAGCACAAGGCGAAAGAAGCACTGAAACAGCGCTTCGAAAAATCGGACAAGGAGCAATGGGGATGGAATATTGTCGAGTTCTACCTCGGTGACATTAGCGAATCTGAGCTAATGGATCGCCTGAAGGCGGACGCAACGGATAACACCTCGCTCGCTGAGCATCTCAGTGAAACCAACTTCTATTTAGGTAAGTACTACCTAAGTCTGGGGGATAAGGACAGCGCTACGGCACTGTTCAAATTAGCGGTTGCTAACAACGTCCACAACTTCGTTGAGCACCGTTATGCATTGTTGGAATTATCGCTCTTGGGCCAGGAGCAAGACGACCTGGCAGAATCGGACCAGCAATAGCTGACGACATAAACATCAGCCCGTAATCTTTTTTGATTGCCATCACCTTAACTGGTGAGGGCGTTGTTGTTCGTCAATACACCTACTTTGAGCCGGTTCACACTTTTCAATGAAAATTGCCAAATATTTTCACGATGAGTTATGTAGACTGGCCGCCAATGACATAGAGGCACTTGTACTACATGGCTGAATTCGAAACCACTTTTGCAGATCTGGGCCTGAAGGCTCCTATCCTTGAAGCCCTTAACGATCTCGGTTACGAAAAACCATCTCCGATCCAGGCTGAGTGCATTCCGCACCTGCTGAACGGTCGTGACGTGCTGGGCATGGCCCAGACTGGTAGCGGGAAAACCGCAGCGTTTTCTCTTCCGCTGCTCCATAACATCGATCCGGACCTGCGTGCGCCGCAGATCCTCGTGCTTGCTCCGACCCGCGAACTGGCGGTTCAGGTAGCTGAAGCGATGACCGATTTCTCTAAACACATGCATGGCGTGAACGTGGTTGCTCTTTACGGCGGCCAGCGTTATGACGTGCAATTACGCGCCCTGCGTCAGGGCCCGCAGATCGTTGTCGGTACGCCGGGACGCCTGCTGGATCACCTGAAACGCGGCACCCTGGATCTCTCCAAACTGAGCGGTCTGGTGCTGGATGAAGCCGACGAAATGCTGCGCATGGGCTTTATCGAAGACGTAGAAACTATCATGGCGCAGATCCCGGAAGGTCATCAGACCGCTCTGTTCTCCGCCACCATGCCGGAAGCGATCCGTCGCATTACCCGCCGCTTTATGAAAGAGCCGCAGGAAGTGCGCATTCAGTCCAGCGTGACAACTCGCCCGGACATCAGCCAGAGCTACTGGTCTGTCTACGGCATGCGTAAAAATGAAGCGCTGGTTCGCTTCCTTGAAGCAGAAGATTTTGATGCCGCGATCATCTTCGTGCGCACCAAAAACGCGACCCTGGAAGTGGCTGAAGCGCTGGAGCGCAACGGTTATAACAGCGCCGCGCTGAACGGTGACATGAACCAGGCTCTGCGTGAGCAGACTCTGGAGCGTCTGAAAGATGGTCGTCTGGACATCCTGATTGCAACCGACGTTGCGGCCCGTGGCCTGGACGTTGAGCGCATCAGCCTGGTTGTTAACTACGACATCCCGATGGACTCCGAGTCTTACGTTCACCGTATCGGCCGTACCGGTCGTGCGGGTCGTGCTGGCCGCGCCCTGCTGTTCGTTGAGAACCGCGAACGTCGTCTGCTGCGCAACATCGAACGTACGATGAAGCTGACCATTCCGGAAGTAGAGCTGCCGAACGCAGAACTGCTGGGCACTCGCCGTCTGGAAAAATTCGCCGCGAAAGTACAGCAGCAGCTGGAAAGCAGCGATCTGGACCAGTACCGCGCGCTGCTGGCGAAAATCCAGCCCTCTTCTGAAGAAGAGATGGATATCGAAACGCTGGCTGCCGCACTGCTGAAAATGGCACAGGGCGAACGTCCGCTGATCCTGCCGCCGGATGCACCGATGCGTCCTAAGCGTGAGTTCCGCGAGCGTGATGAGCGTTTCGAACGCCGTGGCGATCGTAACGACCGCAATGATCGTGGTCCGCGTACCGAACGTGCCGGTGAAGACCGTCCGCGTCGTGAGCGTCGCGATGTTGGTGATATGGAACTGTACCGTATTGAAGTGGGCCGTGATGACGGTGTTGAAGTTCGTCATATCGTTGGCGCAATCGCCAACGAAGGCGACATCAGCAGCCGCTACATCGGCAACATCAAGCTGTTCGGTTCTCACTCAACCATCGAGCTGCCGAAAGGCATGCCGGGCGAGGTTCTGCAGCACTTTACCCGCACGCGTATTCTCAACAAACCGATGAATATGCAGCTGCTGGGCGATGCACAGCCGCGTGAGCGCAGCGAACGCCGTCCTGGCGGCGGTGAGCGTCGTAGCTTCGGCGGCGGCGAGCGTCGTGAAGGTGGTCGCGGTCCGCGTCGTGATGGTGCAGCACCGGCTGGTGCAGGCCGTTTCAGCGGTGAGCGTCGTGAAAATCGCGGCCCGCGCCGCGAAGAAGGCACGACCCGTCGTCGTGACGCGTAAACCTTACGCTTCAAACGTAAAGTAATAGATACAGCCCCGATCGAAACGATTGGGGCTTTTTTTATCCGCAATGTACTCCTGTACTGGTACAATGCATCGGCTTTACTTTCGGCATACGCCATTACAGGAGAACGTTTCAGATGTCGACACTGACAACCACCCAGGCTTCCCCTTCGCTATTCGGCGGAGTGGTGATTATCGGCGGCACAATTATTGGCGCAGGCATGTTTTCCCTGCCGGTAGTAATGTCCGGTGCGTGGTTCTTCTGGTCGCTTCTGGCACTGGTGTTTACCTGGTTCTGCATGCTGCACTCGGGCCTGATGATTCTGGAAGCCAACCTCAACTACCGCAGCGGCGCGAGCTTCGACACCATTACCAAAGATCTGCTGGGCAAAGGGTGGAACCTGATTAACGGCCTCTCTATCGCCTTTGTGCTCTATATCCTGACCTACGCCTACATCTCGGCGAGCGGCTCGATCCTGCACCACACCTTTGCGGAAATGTCGCTGGATGTGCCGCCGCGCCTGGCCGGGCTGGGGTTTGCGCTGCTGGTAGCGTTTATCGTCTGGCTCTCAACCCACGCAGTCAGCCGCATGACGGCGATTGTGCTGGGTGCCAAAGTGATCACCTTCTTCCTCACCTTCGGCAGCCTGCTCGGGCATGTGCAGCCGGCAACGCTGTTTAACGTGGCGCAGGGTGATGCCTCTTACACGCCCTACCTGCTGATGACGTTGCCGTTCTGTCTCGCCTCTTTCGGCTACCACGGCAACGTGCCGAGCCTGATGAAATATTACGGCAAGGATCCGCGCGTGATTACCCGCTGCCTGGTCTACGGCACGCTGCTGGCGCTTGGGCTGTATGTGATTTGGTTACTGGTGACGATGGGGAATATTGCCCGTCCGGCGTTTATCGATATCGCGGCTAAAGGCGGCAATATCGATGTGCTGGTGCAGGCGTTGAGCGGGGTGCTGAACAGCCGTAGCCTCGATCTGCTGCTGGTGATCTTCTCTAACTTTGCCGTTGCCAGCTCTTTCCTCGGCGTGACGCTGGGGCTGTTTGATTACCTGGCCGATCTCTTTAAGTTTGACGACGCGCCGCTGGGGCGTTTTAAGACCGCGCTGCTGACATTCCTGCCGCCGATTATTGGTGGTCTGCTGTGGCCGAACGGCTTTTTATACGCCATTGGTTATGCGGGTTTAGCCGCCACTATCTGGGCAGCGATTGTGCCAGCGCTGCTGGCGAATGCGTCACGTAAACGCTTCGGCAGCCCGGCGTTTCGCGTCTGGGGCGGTAAACCGATGATTGTTCTGATCCTGCTTTTCGGCGCAGGCAACGCGGTGGTGCACCTGTTATCGAGCTTTAACCTGCTGCCGGTCTATCACTGATCAAACCCGGCCTGCACAATTATGTAGGCCGGATAAGCGCCAGCGCCATCCGGCATAAACACCGCACGATCCCGTAGGCCGGATAAGCGTCAGCGCCATCCGGCATAAAGACCGCACGATCCCGTAGGCCGGATAAGCGCAGCACCATCCGGCATAAACACCGCACCATCCCCGTAGGCCGGATAAGCGTCAGCGCCATCCGGCACAAAAGCCGGGCAACGTTCTAACCGAACAACGCCTCTTTCACCTGCATCGCCAGCTCAAACGAGTGCAGCCGCGCCTGGTGATCGAAAATCTGCCCGTTAACCATAATCTCATCCGCCTCGGTTTCCCGCAGGATCGACTCAAGACCGTGGCGCACTTTCGCTTTATCACCCACCAGCGACATGCTCAGCGCCTGCTGCACGCCATACTTTTCAGACGGCGACCAGAAGTTATCCATATTCTCAATCGGCGGCGGCAGCTGGCTCGTCTCACCCCGGCGCAGCTTCACAAACGCCTGCTGCATCGAGGTAAAGAGATACTCCGCATCGCGGTTGCTGTCGGCGGCGACAATATTGATGCACACCATCGCATAGGGTTTTTCCAGCCGCGCCGAGGGCTTGAATTGGGTGCGATAAAGATGCAGCGCCTGGAACAGCATATCCGGCGCAAAGTGTGAGGCGAAGGCAAACGGCAGACCCAATTGGGCGGCGAGCTGCGCACTGTAAAGGCTGGAGCCTAACAGCCACACCGGGATCTTCTCGCCGTAGCCCGGCACCGGGCGCACGTGCGGGTTCGGATCGTTGGCGTCAAACCAGTCGACCAGCTCCTTCACATCGCGCGGGAAATTATCAACATCGCCGCTCATATGGCGGCGCAGCGCCATCATGGTGCGCTGATCGCTGCCCGGCGCACGACCAAGCCCGAGATCGATACGTCCCGGATAGAGCGTATTCAGCGTACCGAACTGCTCGGCAATCACCAGCGGAGCGTGGTTCGGCAGCATCACGCCGCCAGAGCCGAGACGCAGGGTTTGCGTATTCGCCGCCAGGTAACCGATCAATACCGACGTCGCCGCACTGGCGATCCCGGTCATATTGTGGTGCTCCGCCAGCCAGAAGCGATCGTAACCGCGCTTCTCTGCCAGCTTCGCCAGATCGAGGGAATGGGTAAACGCGTCACGCGCGCTTGAGTTTTGTGGAATCGGCGCTAAATCCAGCACCGAAAACGCAACGGTTTTCTCAGACATAAACACTCACTTTGCTACAGCATCGTCATCAGATTGAAGGTCTTCTTCCAGCCTGGCGCAAGGAGCCGCGTCAGGCCAGAAAAGCTGCAACTTTCATACTGCATGAACGGGCGACGATTGCTGTTAACAAAGTGAGCCTTTTACGCCTCGAGCATCAGTCCCGGCAGCCTGCGCCAGTAGCCATTGCAGTCGCTGTTCGACGCCAGCGGCAGCGGCGCGCTGCCGGTTTCATTCGCTTTAAACGCCTCCAGCATGGTAAAGGTTTCACTCCCCATCGGCGAGAGCCGTACCACATCGACCAGCCCCTGCATCGAGGTCAGCTCATTACCGAGGTTGTAGACATAACCGCTCATGGTCTGAATGCCGTTGAGCACGAAAACCTGCTGATCCTCCTGGGAACGCATGCTGCGCCCGGTCGGGTATTTAATGCAGCAGGTTTCGCACTCATCCTTTGGCCGATTCTCCGAGCGCGCGGTAAAGCAGCGGGCAGAGTAGGCGAGAGGCAGATGGCCGTAGCTCAACACTTCGACTTCGAACTGCTGGCGAATACCGAGCGTTTCACACTGCTCGAGCAGGTTTACCAGCCAGTCGCGGGAGAGCTCCACCGGCATGCACCAGCGCACCATCCCCTGTTTAAGCAGTAAACGCAGGGTAACGGCGTTATAGCAGTTGAGGGCATGCCCGGCGACAAACGGCAGCTTGCGCTCGGCGCACAGATTCACGACCCCGAGATCGCTCGCCTCCAGCAGAAACTCGCCGTTATCAACATAGCGCTTCAGTTCGTTGAGCTCCGATGAGGCCTGCACCAGCGCGAGCGTTGAAATCACCACCTGTTTGCCGCTGTCGGCCAGCGCTTTCGCCATCGCCAGCCAGTCACCCACTTTGGTGGCGCGGCGTTTGCTGCACACCGCTTCGCCGAGATAGACCACATCAGCGCGGCTGTTTGCCGCCTGCTGATAAAACTCCTCAAGCGTCTCTTTTGACCAGTAGTAAAGCACCGGCCCTAATGAATATTTCATGGTTTACCTACTGCCATTTACGGTGATACGCGCCGAGGGTGGTCTGGGTGCCTTCTGACATGGCACCGAGTGTCTCCATCCACGCCGGCTGCGGCACAAAATCCTGCGGGGAGGCGATGCAGCGATCGATCGCCTGTCGCCACACTTTAGCCACCTGGCTGACATACGCCGGGCTGCGCTGGCGTCCCTCAATCTTCACCGAAGCGATATTCGCTGCCAGCAGATCCGGCAGCAGCTCAAGCGTATTGAGGCTGGTCGGCTCCTCCAGCGCGTGGTAGCGCTCGCCATCCACCCGATAGCGCCCTTTGCACAGCGTCGGGTAACCGGCATTTTCCCCCTCCTGATAGCGATCGATCAGCACATCGTTGAGGCGTGATTCCAGCCCCTGCGGCGTCTGCTGCCAGCGCACAAAGCGCGCCGGAGAGCAGGCACCGACGGTATTCGGCGACTCGCCGGTCAGGTAAGAGGAGAGGTAACAGCGCCCCTCGGCCATGATGCAGAGGCTGCCGAAGGCAAACACTTCCAGCGGCACCGGCGTCACACGAGCAAGCTGTTTGACCTGATGAATGGAGAGTACGCGCGGCAGCACCACGCGGGCGACATCAAAGTGACGGTGATAGAAGCGGATTGCCTCTTCGTTGGTCGCCGAGGCCTGCACGGAGACGTGACGCTCGATGTGCGGATAACGCGCGGCGGCATACTCCAGCATGGCGAGATCGGCCAGGATCAGCGCATCGGCACCAATCTGCGCCGCCATATCCACCGCGCGCTCCCAGCGCTGATAGCCATCCGGGTGCGCAAAGGTGTTGATAGCAATATGCAGCTTGCGGCGGTGCTGGTGGACGAAACTGACCGCTTCCTGCAGCTTCTTCTCGGTAAAGTTGAGTCCGGCAAAATGGCGGGCGTTCGTGTCATCTTTCAGGCCGATATACACCGCATCGGCACCGTTTTCGATGGCCGCTTTCAGTGCCGGTAGGTTCCCGGCAGGGCAGAGCAACTCCATAGTCTTTCCTGCAATCAGGGGCGCAGTGGCCCGGGCGTACCCCGAAGGGTCACTGAATTGTTAATGAACTGGGATTCTAGTTAACCTGTCAGCGACAATTTTTGATTTGAGGCAGTTAAATGCGTATTGATGACGGCAATAATCGTTGCCCATTTATTCCGTAATTGTTGATGTGCGCCGCTATGCACACGGCTGATTGTGGCAAAATAGCCCGCATTATCACTTCAGGGAGTCATCGTCGTGTTGGAAAAATTGCGCTCACAGCTTGTTCATCTTGGCCCGTCACTGCTTGCTTTTCCGGTGAAGCTGACGCCGTTTGTGCTTAAACGTCAGGTACTTGAGCAGGTGCTGCGCTGGCAATTCCAACAGGCGCTGGCGGAGGGTGAGCTTGAGTTTCTCGAAGGGCGCTGGTTAAGTATTCAGGTACGTGATATTGGCCTGACGTGGTATACCTCTGTTGAGGATGGGCAGATGATCGTACGTGAGTCTGCCGACGCGGATGTCAGCTTTAGCGCCGATGCCAGCGATTTACTGATGATTGCCGCGCGAAAACAGGATCCGGATACGCTTTTCTTCCAGCGTCGCCTGCTTATTGAAGGGGACACGGAACTGGGGCTGTATGTTAAAAACCTGATGGACGCCATTGAGCTGGAGCAGATGCCAAAACCCCTGCGGGTGATGCTGTTGCAGCTGGCGGATTTTGTTGAGGCTGGCCTGAAAGCGCCGCCTGCAACGACACAACCTTCTGTAGGTGAGCCATGCTGATTAGAGTTGAAATTCCCATTGATGCACCCGGTATCGATGCCCTGCTGCGCCGCAGTTTTAGCGGCGAAGCTGAAGCCTCTCTGGTGCACGATCTGCGCGAAGACGGGCTGATCACGCTGGGATGCGTTGCCACGGACGATGAAGGGCAGGTGGTCGGCTATGTGGCATTTAGCCCGGTCGCTGTCGCAGGAGAGGAGTTACAGTGGGTCGCGCTCGCGCCGCTGGCGGTAGACGAGGCTTACCGTGGTCAGGGCATCGCCCGCCAGCTCGTCTATGAAGGGCTGGATTCCCTCAATGAATTTGGCTACGCCGCTGCGGTAACGCTGGGTGATGCGGATTTCTACCAGCGTTTAGGCTTTGAGCGCGCCTCGCAGTACGATTTACGCTGCGCCTGGTCGCAAAGCGACGCCGCATTCCTCGTCCATCGCCTGGCTGACGACGCCTTCAATGGCGTCAGTGGTCTGGTGGAGTACAGCGATCACTTCAATCGCTTTTAACCGCTGACGTCAGCAGTGTTTCCCGCAGCGCCTCGAAGATGCCCTCTCCGGCAACGAGGCGCTCTTTCTGGTGCTTGGTCAACTGCTTAATGCGGTACTCAAGGCGTAGCGCCAGCGAACGCTCACCAACCTGCGCCGAAAAGACCAGTTCCAGCGCGCCCTTACCGCGCAACGCTTTTGCTCCCTTTCCCGTTTGATGCTGCGTAAAACGCCGCGCGACATCGGTGGTAATACCGGTGTAGAGCAGGTTGTCGCGCGTACGGATGAGATAGAGAAACCAGGGCGTCATGGCAATCTTCGCTGTGTTAAGGTGGGCGAAAAATAGCATGAGAAGGAGAAAAAATGGAGTCCCTTGCGGCGATTAACCGCTGGCTGGCAAAGCAGCATGTCGTGACCTGGTGCGTGGCAAAAGAGGGTGAACTCTGGTGCGCCAATGCGTTTTATATTTACGATCCGCAGGCCGTCGCCTTCTATGTGCTGAGCGAGGATAAAACGCGCCATTCACAGATGACAGGTATACAGGCTAAGGTTGCCGGTACGGTTAACGGGCAGCCGAAAAGCGTCGCGTTGATTCGCGGCGTACAGTTTTCCGGTGAGATAAAACGGCTGGAAGAGGCGGAAAGCGCGGTGCTGCGCGAACGCTATAACCGACGCTTTCCGATAGCCCGCGCGCTGTCAGCCCCGATGTGGGAGATTCGCCTTAGCGAAATCAAATTCACCGACAACACGCTGGGGTTTGGCAAAAAGTTTCACTGGTTACGCGACTCAGGCACCGAGTAGACGCAGCGCTTCGCGGTTAAATGCCGGTAAGTCATCAGGCGTACGGCTGGTGACCAGCTGATCTTTATCGATTACCACTTCCTGGTCGAAGAACTCCGCACCCGCGTTTTTCACATCAATCACAATCGGTTTCACCGCCGTCAGCTTGCGGCCGCGAATAACATCAGCGCTGATCAGCAACTGCGGGCCGTGGCAGATGGCGAATACCGGTTTACCGGAGTCAACAAACTGGCGGGTAAAGGTGACAAAGCGATCGTCGCCGCGCAGGGAGTCAGGGGAGTGTCCGCCTGGTAACAGCAGGGCGTCAAATTCATCCGGGCTCACCTCATCAATGGCTTTATCGATCTTAACTTTTGCCTCGCCCTGTTTGCCGGTGACGGTTTTTCCGGCCTCTTTCTCAATCGTCACAACCTCATGTCCGGCCTTGCGATACGCTTCTGCCGGAGAGGTGAATTCTGAATCTTCAAACTCGTCGGTGATCAAGACCGCTATTTTCTTGCTCATACTTCCTCCGTTGTTTTGGCTTCAGAAAGGGAGTTATCCATACTGTAACTCACCAGTAACCGTAAGCCTGGTTCACGAGGCTGACATTGCAAGGCAGATTCGTCTGTAAAGGAGAAGGGATGGAGCGAGTATTAATCACCGGCGCGACCGGTTTAGTGGGCGGGCAGCTGCTGCGGTTGCTGATGGCGCAATCGGGCGTCAACGCCATCTATGCGCCCACGCGTCGCCCACTGCAAAGTGCCGAAGGCGTCATAAACCCGCACGACCCGCAGCTCAGCGATGCGCTGGCGCAGGTCACCGAACCGGTTGATACGGTCTTCTGCTGCCTCGGCACCACGCGGCGCGAAGCGGGCAGTAAAGAGGCGTTTGTGCTGGCCGATTACACGCTGGTGGTGGACACGGCGTTAACTGGTCAGCGGCTGGGTGCCAGGCAACTGCTGGTGGTGAGCTCGATGGGCGCTAATGCGCATTCGCCCTTTTTCTATAACCGGGTGAAAGGGGAGATGGAAGCGGCGCTTATTGCTCAACAGTGGCCATCGTTGACGCTGGCGCGTCCGTCGATGCTGCTCGGCGAACGTGAGAAGAAGCGCGCTAACGAATCGCTGCTGGCACCGCTTTTTCGTCTGCTGCCGGGTAACTGGAAGTCGATCTCCGCGCAGGATGTCGCCCGCGCGCTGCTGGCTGCGGCGCATTCTGGTGACAATCGCGGCGTTGAGATTATCGAATCGGCCCAGCTGCGGGCGATGGCAGCGCAGAGCCCGTTTGCAAAATAGCAATTCAGGCGTACTATGCCGGGGCTAAAAACTACACTATCCCCGGGGCATGTTATGGCTGGTCAGTCTTCACCTCAGGCGGCGACACCGATCCAATGGTGGAAACCCGCGCTGTTCTTTCTTGTTGTTATTGTTGGTCTCTGGTTCGTGAAATGGCAGCCTTATTACGGCAAAGCCTTCACCGCCGCCGAGACGCACAGCATTGGTAAATCGATTCTCTCCCAGGCTGATGCCAGCCCGTTTAAGGCGGCGCTGGATTACGCCATGGTCTATTTCCTCGCCGTCTGGAAAGCCGCCGTGCTTGGCGTACTGCTCGGTTCGCTGATTCAGGTGCTGATCCCGCGCGACTGGCTGCTGCGCACGCTTGGTCAGCAGCGCTTTCGCGGCACGCTGCTCGGCACGCTCTTCTCTTTGCCGGGCATGATGTGCTCCTGCTGTGCGGCACCCGTCGCGGCCGGTATGCGTCGCCAGCGTGTTTCAATGGGCGGTGCGCTCGCCTTCTGGATGGGTAACCCGCTGCTTAACCCGGCCACGCTGGTGTTTATGGGCTTTGTCCTCGGCTGGCACTTCGCCGCCATTCGCCTGGTGGCAGGGCTGGTGACGGTGCTTGGCGTTGCCATGATCGTGCAGACCGTGGTTAAAGAGAGCCCGCAGCAGGCGGAAGCCGTGGATATCACGCTGCCGGAGCCGCAGGGCAGCTTTATGTCACGCTGGGGCCGGGCGCTGTGGCAGCTCTTCTGGAGCACTATCCCGGTCTATATTCTCGCCGTGCTGGTACTTGGCGCAGCGCGCGTCTGGCTCTTCCCCCATGCCGATGGCGCGGTGGATAACACGGTACTATGGGTGGTGGCGATGGCGATTGCCGGCTGTCTGTTTGTCATTCCAACGGCGGCCGAGATCCCGATTGTGCAGACCATGATGCTGGCGGGAATGGGCATGGCGCCTGCGCTGGCGCTGCTGATTACGCTGCCGGCGGTAAGCCTGCCGTCGCTGGTGATGCTGCGCAAATCCTTCCCGGCAAAAGCCCTGTGGTTGACCGCCGCGCTGGTGGCGGTGTGCGGAATGTTGACCGGCTTTATCGCGCTGGTGTAACGCGTGAAGTGAAAGAAAAAAGCCCGGTTGATACCGGGCTTTTTCATTATTTAAGCAGGGTAAAGGCGGTGGTGACGTGCTTGACGCCGCTGACCCGGCTGGCGATATCCGCCGCGGCCTGGCCTTCACGCGCGGTCACCAGACCCATCAGGAACACTTCGCCGTTCTCGGTGGTGACTTTCACGTTAGAGGATTTCACCTGATCGCTGCCGAGCAGCTGCGAGCGCACTTTGGTGGTTATCCAGGTATCGGACGAAGCCGTTCCCAGACCAATCGGCTGGCCCGGACGGATCTCGTTAAAGACTTCCGTTGCGCCTTCCACGCCGATGGCAATCTGTTTCGCCCGTGAAGAGAGTTCGGTGTTCGGCGCCTGGCCGGTCAACAGCACTTTCCCCTGATAGGCGGTGACGTTAACACGCGCCTCTTTCTTCAGCTGCTGATCTTTCGACAGTGCGCTGTTGACGCGCAGCTCCAGGGTGCCGTCATCCACCTGGGTGCCAACGGTGCGGGGATCCGTCGCGGCTTTGGTGCCAACGGCGGCAGACCCGACCACCACTGCGCCAACGCAACCCTGTAGCAGCAGTGCGGAAATAAGGACTGCGAGGGGCGTAAATGCCTTCATGTGTACTCCTTAATCATCCTGGTGAGGAAAAAGCGTGTTATCAATCAAATCGCACAAGCAATTCACCGTCAGCATGTGCATCTCCTGGATGCGCGCGCTGCGGTGAGAAGGAATACGAATTTCCACATCCTGCGGGCCCAGCAGGCCAGCCAGCTCGCCGCCGTCATAACCGGTCAGCGCGATGATCGACATATCACGCGTCACGGCCGCTTCCACGGCTTTTACGATATCGCGGCTGTTACCCCGGGTGGAGATCGCCAGCAAAATGTCGCCGTTATGGCCCAGGGCGCGCACCTGCTTGGCATAAATCTCGTCATGCAGACGGTCATTCGCTATCGCGGTTAAGACCACATTATCGGTATTAAGTGCAATGGCAGGTAAACTGGGGCGCTCTGTTTCAAAACGGTTGATCATGCTGGCAGCAAAATGCTGTGCGTTGGCGGCGGAGGTGCCGTTGCCACAACAGAGGATTTTGTTGCCGTTGAGCAGGGAGTGCACCATTGTCATGGCTGCGCGGGAAATCGCATCGGGCAGCGCTTCCGCAGCTGCAATTTGAGTTTGAATGCTTTCCGTAAAGCAGACTTTAATTCGTTCGAGCACGGTAATCCCTATGATTGAGCAATTATGCGTGGCCGCCAAAGGCGTTCTGTAGCCACTCAACGTCATTTCCGGTGAAGGCTACCACATCAAACCGGCAATCCACAGTATCAAAACTCCCATTGTGCCGGGCAAGCCACAAATGGGCGGTATGCAGCAGTTTGCGCTGCTTGGCGAGGGTTACGCTGCTTGCCGCGCCGCCAAAACGCGCCGAGGCGCGGTAGCGCACCTCGACGAAGACGGTGGTGCTACCGTGGCGCATAATCAGGTCGATTTCGCCGCCGCGCTCGCGCACGTTGGCGGCGATAAAACGCAATCCCTTGCTCTGCAGAAAACGGCGCGCCTCCATCTCCCAGGCGTCGCCGCTCTGTTTGCGGGTTAGTTTGCCGGGACGATCTGCCCCTGCTGGTATTTGAGCCATGACAACTTCCTGTTGATCACGCAATCCTGGGTGGCGGTGAGATCGCCGGTGTTGCCGTTCAGCTCAAAGCCCGGCACCTGACGCATTTGCGAGAAGTTATTCGCCAGCGACCAGGCATCCGCGCCCATCGCATAGAGACGCGCCAGCGAGTAGTCGTTATTCACACTGCGCAATGCTTGCTGCATCAGGGAAGGATTCGCGCCTGCGAGCATCGGGATCTCATTGTATTGCAGCCCTTCCATCTCAAGGCGGAAGTCCGGCCCTGCGCCGCCCTGCGCGCTGCGCGAGCTGGCATAGAGCATCACACCGCTCTGGCTGCCGGTGCGCAGGGTGATCATCGGTTTGATCAGCGCAATTTCATCCTGCGTCGCCAGAATGTAGACCGCATCAACTTTGCCGCCGCCGCTAATCTGCGCATCGCTCGGCGGTGCCGGAATATTGAGGCCGCCAATGGTCACGCCCTGCTGCTGCGGCAGGCTGGCGGAGACCGGACTGCCGGTCATTGAGATGCCGGAGCGGCCATTCAGCCCCATACGCAGCTCGGCGGTGGAACCAAATTTCTGCGCCAGCACAACGCCGCCGCCGATTTTCTGCCACTCGTCAGCAAACGCGGTGCTGACGCGATCGCCCAGCGCACTGCGCGGGATCAGCAGCAGCGGTGCCTGACGCCCCTGATCGTGAATATGGCGCGCCGCGTCTCGGGCTTCATCTTCCGGCGACAGGGCGAAGTAGCAGATGTTCGGGCGGTTCTCAACCTGCTCCGGCTGGTTAAGCGCCAGCACATTGAGCGTGGTATGGCTGCGCATCAGCTCTTCAACGTGGTTTTTCAACAGCGGGCCAACGACGATGCTTGCGCCATCCTGCTGCACCTGGTTGAGGATCTGATCCATCGGCTGCGCGCTGGTGTCGTAGATTTTCAGCTCCGCGCCGGCGTTAGATTGTGCGGTAACGGCAACGGGCTGAGAGGTTGTGGTTTGTGGTGGCGTCGCCGCAGGTGTTTGCTGCGCGCTTTCAGCAGGCTGCTGGTTATTGGCGGCTGGCTGCTGTGCATTTTCCGCAGGCTGCGTTTCATCGGCAGGGGCGCTTTGCGCCGCGCTATCCGGTGCCTGTACCGGCTGGGCATTCGGTGCAGCAACGTTCGGCTGTGCCTCGCCACTGGTCAGGTCGGCAACATTCGCCTGCGAAGGGCTGACCACGTCAGAGGTGGCGGCCTGCGCCACCTGCTGCGGAACCGCCGGGCCGGAGACCGGGGAAGCGCCGTTTTTCGCCGCTTCAAAACCCTGCTGAATAGCGCGACCAAACACCGCCGCCTGGCCGTTTAACGGCAGCAGCAGGGCGATTTTACTGGTCGATGCCGGTTTGAAATTTTGCAGATTGGAGAGCTGAGTCGGCAGCATTTTCGCCGCCGGGTTCTGCGGGTAGCGGGTCTGCCAGTCGCTGATGCCAGCTTTGAGCATTTTGGCATCGTTGCGGTTGTCGAACCACATACGCTGCAGATCGAGCCAGCCCTGTAGGGTCACTTCATCGGCGTTGATCACCAGCGTTCTCGCCTGATCCTGGGTCATGGAGGAGAGCGCCTGCCATGTAGCATCAATATTTTTCTGCTGCTCTTCCGGCGTCGTCAGCAGCGGCTGGCGGGCGATAAGGGCGCGCAGCAGCGTCAGGGAGGGTTTACCCTGCGCGGCGGCAATGGCGATCTGCCAGTAACGCGCCTGCTGGTTCTTCTCAAGCTCAGCGGGATCGATCTTATCAAGCAGCGCCTGCGCACCGGCTACATCACGCTGCGCCAGCTTCATTTCGGCGGCGAGCAGCGCGTACTCTTTACGCTGCGTATCGTTCAGATCCTGCGGCAGCTGACCAAACAGCTCGTTGGCGTGCTGGGTTTTGCCCTCTTTGAGCAGTGCACGAATGGCGAGTAATTGCCAGTTGGTCTTGCTATCATCTGTGCTTTGCTGCATCTGATGCAGGTAGTAGGCAGAATCAGCCTGCGCTGAGCCCTCCATATGCGAGGTGCTCTGGTCTGTTGACTGTGTGCCGCAGCCCGCGAACAGCAGGGCGGCCAGCACCACAGGCAGGCAGCGCGTGGCTTTCGAACGAAGAAATTTTGACGGTAGCATACTGTATCCAGTGATATTTTTTACGCAGTGCTCAATATTAAATCGGCAATACGGATGAAACAATGAAACAACACGAATCGGCGGAGAATTCTCAAGGTCAGCTTTACATTGTACCTACTCCCATCGGGAATTTGGCTGATATTACCCAACGCGCGTTAACCGTGTTGCAAGACGTTGATTTAATTGCCGCTGAGGATACCCGCCACACCGGTTTACTGCTGCAACATTTCGCCATCAACGCGCGGATGTTTGCCCTTCACGACCATAACGAGCAGCAAAAAGCGCAAATGCTGGTGGCGAAGCTGAAAGAGGGGCAGAACATTGCCCTCGTCTCGGATGCGGGTACGCCGCTGATTAACGATCCCGGCTATCACCTGGTGCGTACCTGCCGCGAAGCCGGCATTCGCGTTGTGCCGCTGCCCGGCCCCTGCGCGGCGATTGCCGCCCTCAGTGCGGCAGGGTTGCCCTCCGATCGCTTCTGTTACGAAGGCTTTCTCCCGGCGAAATCAAAAGGTCGCCGCGACGCGCTTAAAGCGATTGAGGCCGAGCCGCGCACGCTGATCTTCTACGAATCGACCCATCGCCTGCTGGAGAGCCTCGAAGATATGGTCGCAGTTTGGGGCCCCTCCCGTTATGTGGTGCTGGCGCGTGAGCTGACCAAAACCTGGGAGAGCATTCAGGGCGCGCCGGTTGGCGAGCTGCTGGCGTGGGTGAAAGAGGATGAGAACCGCCGTAAAGGCGAGATGGTGCTGATTGTCGAAGGCCATAAAGCGCAGGAGGACGCGTTGCCCGCCGATGCGCTGCGCACGCTGGCACTGTTGCAAGCCGAACTGCCGCTGAAAAAAGCCGCCGCGCTGGCCGCAGAAATCCACGGCGTAAAGAAAAACGCCCTCTATAAATACGCGCTGGATAACCAGGGGTAACACCGATGAGCCGCTATGTGCCTCCCTTTACCATCACCGCCGCGATCCTCAACCAGGTCGTTGAGATCGCGGAGTTGATAGAGGGGCTTAATTCGTCATTTACCTTGTCGGATAACCTGTCGGAAGAGATGTCGTAACAAATATCCTCCTTTAACGAGGCGGAGCGCTACCTGCAATCGATACAGCAAAAGGGAAAGCTGCTGCGTGTCGGTGCGAATAAAGGGGCCACTGGCAGGTAAAATGGCAGCGGCCCGCTAACCAAGGCAGCAGGGCATTAAACCACCCGAAGATCCTTACCCAGTTTTCTCAGTGCCGCTTTCTCTTTCTCACCAATCCCTTCGTCGGTGATCACGCAGTCGATCTTCTCCATCGGCAGCACCTGATTAAAGCCGCGGCGGTTAAATTTGCTGGCATCCACCACTGCCACAACCTTATGCGCCGCCGCTGCCATGACGCTGCTGATGGAGTAGCCTTCATTAAAGGTGGTGATGCCATGGGTCGGATCGATGCCATCTGCACCGACAAACATGATATCGGCGCTGATACCCTGTAGCGATCGCTCTGCAATCGTGCCGTGCATCGAATGGGTTTTATGCCGCAAGGTGCCGCCACACACTACCAGTGTGATGTCCTTGTTTTCCGACAGGGCAAACGCGGCGGGGAGGTTATTGGTAATAACGGTGATATTGCTTTTTTTCGCCAGCGCTTCGGCAATCAGCATGGTGGTGCTGCCGCTGTCGAGGATAATCGTCATCCCCTCATCGATCATCGCCGCTGCTGCCTGAGCGATACGCTTCTTCGGATCGCTCGCCAGTTTGTAGCGATCTTCCAGCACCACTTCCTGATTTTCGCTGTCGAGCATATAGCTGCCCGGTTTCGCTGCGCCGCCGTGAAAGCGCGTTACCAGGCCTTTCTCTTCCAGCAGACGGAGATCGGCGCGGATAGTCACTTCTGAAATCCCAAAGCTATTCGAGAGGTCAATGACCAGCACACTTCCCTGCGCATTAACCAGATCGACGATCTTGTTCCTTCGTTCAAATGAGTTCATGTTGATTTGCCTGCGAATTAACTCCCCGTAGTGTAATCGAAGGTTTGTGAAACGTGAACGTTAACTTTCGAAAGGAAATGTGAGCCAGCGCAGGTTGCTGGCTCTGTCGCTTAATCAAGGCGCAGCAATATTTTTCCCTGCATCGGTTTGCCATTCAGCGCCTGTACCGCGCGCGCGTAGCTTTCGGGGCCACCGCGATGGGCGATCAGCGGCTCAAGGGCGAGACGTTTTTCCGCAAGCAAACGCGCCGCGGTATGCCACTCCTCCCCAGGCCAGGGGCCGGAGTAGTTCATCCAGCTGCCGATAAGCGTCAGCTCTTTACGCAAAATCAGCCCAAATACCGTAGCAGTAAGCGTGAGTTCGTCATGCAGCGTCCCTACCAGCGCCACCTGCGCACGCGGCCCGGCAATCTCGATAGCCAGCGAGACCGTTTGTGGTGTGCCAGCCGTTTCCAGCACAAGCTGATCGAAGCTCTCTGCTTCCAGCCCGGTGAGGATGTCAGCCGCGCTCTGCTCGCGGCTGTTAAAGGTGCGGGTGGCACCAAGTGCAGTGGCCAGCGCTAATTTGTCAGGGTTGATATCAATGGCGGTGACGCTTTTCGCCCCTAAGGCTCGTGCGCACTGCATTGCCAACAGCCCGATAGTGCCAGCCCCGACGATCACCACGTTTTTATCTTTACAGCCGCCAGCGAGTTGAAACGCGTGCAGGCCAACGGTTATCGGTTCAATAAACGCCCCATCTTCAATGGGCAGATCCGCAGGTAAGCGAACCAGGTTGGGCCGCTTAACCACAATGTATTCGGCATTGCCGCCGTCACAGCGCGAGCCGATAAACTGGTAGCGTTTGCACAGCGAGTAGTACTCCCGGTGGCAGGCAGGACAGTCAAAGCAGGGCAGCAACGGCACGCAGGCTACGGCGTCGCCAGTGTGCAGATCGGTGACCGCCGGGCCGCAGGCTTCGACATAACCGCTGAACTCATGTCCAAGGGTAATGGGGTAGAAATGCGCGCCGTTAGCGAAGATGCGCGGAATATCCGAGCCGCACAGGCCGGAGCTGACTACTCTCACCTTCACCTCATCCGCATGCTGTAACTGGGGTTCAGGGCGATCTTCAACGCAGACGTTGCCCTCAGCATGAATAACCACTGATTTCATAACACTCTCCAGGATGTAACAGGGGAGCGAACGCTCCCCAACAATCACGATGCGGGCTGGCTTTCCGGCGTGGCTGCCGCTTTCTCTGCCGCTTTAAAGTGGCGCGCTCTGCGCCAGGTAAGCAGGACACCGGTCAGGTAAATCGCGGCGATAACCACGAAACCGACCAGATTTTGCCAGGTAAAGAGTTGAATGAGCAGCCAGGTGACCGGGGAACCGCCCTGGTCCATCGAGGCCACCATCCCGCCCGCTTTTAGCGCGCCCGCGTTGGCGGCCAGCTGCGTATGCAGGCCGATGGTTTGCGTAGCGATCCACAGGGTCATGCTCATAATAATCACCCCGGAGATCAGCGTGCGGAACAGGTTGCCCTGATGCACCGCCACCGCCATCGCCACAAAGAAACCAATGGTTGCCAGGTCACCGAATGGCAGCACCTGGTTACCCGGCACCAGCACCGCAATCAGAATGCTCAGGGGGATAAAGATCAGGCTGGCGGAGACCACCGAGGTATGGCCCAGCAGCAGCGCCGGATCGAGGCCGATCAAAAACTCCTGGGTGCCGAACTTTGCCTGCAGACGTTTACGCGCCTGCTTCGCGATTGGCGTCAGGCCATCCATAATCGGTTTGATTACCCGCGGCATTAGCAGCATAACGGCCGCAGTTTTGACTGCCAGTTGCAGTACACCTTTCAGGTCATAACCGGCCAGCAGCCCAATCACAATCCCCATCACAAAACCGACGGTGACCGGTTCACCAAATGGCCCAAAGCGTTTCTGAATATCGTCGGCGCTGAAATGAATACGCCTGAGCCCCGGGATTTTCTCAATGAGGGTGTCCACCAGTACGGCAACCGGCCCCAGCCAGGCAGAGGTGCCATGAGGAATGGCGATGCCTTCGAGGCCAAAGAAGTCACGCGTATCTTTGGCAAACCAGTCGCCCAGTTTATAGACAAACGCCGCGTGCGCCGCCACGCCGAGGATGCCAATCCAGTAAGAGCCGGTAGCGAGATGCAGCATTGCGCCGGTAAAGGTCATGTGCCAGATATTCCAGATATCCACGTTGACCACGCGCGTCATGCGCGTTACCAGCATGATGATATTCACGGCGATAGCGACAGGGATGGCAACCAGCGCAATTTGCGATGCCCATGTCATCGGTGACGATCCCGGCCAGCCAACATCAATGACCTGGAGGTTGATCTGGAAATGCTCCGCCATGGCTTTCGCCGCCGGACCGATGGAGTCGAGCATCAGACCGATCACCAGGCCAATGCCGACAAAGCCGATGCCAATATGCAGACCCGATTTAAAGCAGTCGCCGAGTTTCATCCCCAGCAGCTTCGAGAAAATAATGATCACCACCGGCAGCATAACGGTAGGACCTAAGTCGAGGATATAACGCATTATTTCGCTAAAAATAGCGTTACCCCACGAGAATGGTCAGGATTTTTTGCTGTAGCGCCTCGATGCCTACTCCCGAAACGAAGGGCATACCGTGCACAACAGGAATATCGCCGAAGGCGCGATCCACTTTTGCGGTAGTGCAGATGAGATCCGCGCCGTCCATATAGGTTTCGATCTCATTTACCCGACACTGCACAAGATCGAGTTCGATGTGGTGCGTATCGCACAGCTCTTTGATCTCTTCTGCCGCCATCGTGGAGGTGGCGACCGCACCGCCGCAGGCGACAATCACTTTACGTTTCATAGGGTACTCCTTTTTATTATCAGTATGTTATTAAGCCTGTCCGCACGTTTCAGGCTCCAGGATCGTCTCCCGAAAACATCTCGCCAGATCGTCATCCGCAGCGTTCAGCAGCGCGTCCAGCGTGTTCGGGTTTTGTAGCTCACTAAACAGTTTTCTCAGTAGCGTCAGCTGCGCCGCCGGGTTTTCCACAATCAGGGCAATAATCAGCGATGCGGCAATGTCGCCATCATCATCAGCCTGTTGAAAATAAACCGGTGTGCGCGGACGAATCAGATAGAGCGCCGGGGAGAGGGCGTGGCTCGCCTCGCAGTGGGGAATGGCGATCCCATGACGCTCCAGCGCGATGCCGGTTGGGTAGTTTTCCTCGCGCGCCAGCAGCGCGGCGGGGTAGCTTGCATGGACGACGCCTTTTGCCAGCATCTCCTCGCCAATGTGTGCCAGCAGTTGCTGGCGCGAGGCAAAATCCACTCCGGTTCGGACAAACAGTTGGCTCATACACACTCCGCTTAACAGGCAGTTTCAGGGGCGCATCCGTAGCGATAGGCACGCAATACGTCCTGTATTTTGTCAATAATCAGGCTGCGTGGCGTTGTGACTATCTCGTTTAGCGACGCACGTTCCAGTTGTAGAGGCATAAACTGGCTAATCAGCCCCAGCGGCAGCCTGACGGTGTCGAGATTCGCGAGCAATTTTTCCACCGCCTGGCGGATGCGCGGGTGGGGCCAGTAGTAGCGGATGCGATCAGAGAGGCTGAAGTGGATATCGACCATCGCCTGGCTCCAGGTGGGGTGGTAATACTTCTTCCAGTAGTCCGGCTCGTTGAGCATCACTTCGTCAATCACCTCCAGCACCCGGCTACGACTCTCCGGAGCAATCAGCTCGTTCTCCATCTGCGCGAGGGCGAAAATCGCTTCGCGCAGGGCAAAGGTCAGCGCCGGGCCAACTTTCAGGATGGCGAAATGATCGCGTACCAGCGCGCGATAGGCGTGGCGGGACTGATAATCCGTCGAGTGGGCTTCATAGACCATCGGCGTCTGACGGATCCAGCCGGAAAGCGCTTCGGCAGCCTGAGGCTGGTAATGAATAACCTGCGTATGATCGAACTCCACGCCGGGCTGAACCACAATGGCGATAACCCGCTTCATCGCCGCTTCAAGCCCCAGCGCCTCGAAGGCGACACGGTGAGTTTCCAGCGTGCGCGCGGCATCCTCCACATGGGTAACGTGCACCGTGCTGATGCTGCTGGCCTCGCCGCCCGGCACCGGTACTTCCGTGCCGATGACATAGGTCAGCGCCTGTTTCTGCACCTCGCTTGCCGTCTGCTCCGCAGCCAGACACAGGCGCGCGGCGCGCTCTGCCACCACCTGCGGATCCAGCGGAACGGGATCGTCCGCGCAGGACATGGAGGCATCGAGGTGGATCTTGCTAAACCCGGCGGCAACGTAAGCTTCGATCAGCGCGATCGCTTTCTCCATCGCCGCGTCGGCATGTTCGTTCTGCCAGCAGTTGGGCCCGAGATGATCGCCGCCGAGGATCAGCCGCTCCAGCGGGAAGCCGACCTCGCGGGCAATGGCATAGACAAAGTCGCGGAAATCGGCCGGCTGCATGCCGGTATAGCCGCCAAACTGGTTAACCTGGTTGGATGTCGCTTCGATCAGCACGCTGTTGTCGGTATGCAAATCGAAGCGCAGCGCGGCTTCAATCACCAACGGATGGGCCGAGCAGACGGAACAGATGCCAAGGTGCTCTCCCGCTTTATGGCGGGCAATAATCTCTTTCACGTGATTCTCCGGTTAAATGGGTGGGCTTACAGCTTCCCTTCACAGCCGCAATCGTGGATGACTTTGCGTACCACCTCTTTCATGGCGGCTTTGGCCGGAACCATGTAGTGGCGCGGATCGCTGGCATTCGGGTGCGAGAGCAGGTACGCCTTAAGCGCGTCGGAAAAGGCGATTTTGAGTTCGGTGGCGACGTTGACCTTGCAGACGCCGAGGCCGATAGCGCGGCGAATATCGGCCGCAGGCAGGCCGGAAGCGCCGTGTAACACCAGCGGAACCTCGACGGCCTGGCGAATCTCTGCCAGCCTGTCGAAATCGAGCTTTGGCTCCTCACTGTAGAGGCCGTGTGCGGTACCGATCGCCACCGCAAGCGAGTCGATACCCGTCTTTTCGATAAAATCCTGCGCCTGCTGCGGATTGGTAAAACGCGTGTCTTTGGCGTCGACGATCAGATCGTCCTCCTGGCCGCCAAGACGCCCCAACTCCGCCTCAACGCTAACGTCATAGCGATGGCAGAAGTCGGTAACGGTTTTTACCACTGCCATATTTTCCGCGTAGGGGAGGTGCGAGCCGTCGATCATCACCGAGCGCACCCCGGCGTGTACTTTGCGCTCAATATCGGCAAGCGCTTCATGGTGATCGAGGTGGATCGCCAGCGGTTGGTTGTAGGTTTTTGCCAGATCGGCGGCAATGGCAACAATATTGCCGATCCCGGCGTAGCTAAAGGTCCCTGGTGTACCCGCTACAATCAGCGGTGAGCGCAACTCGGCGGCGGTCTCAACGACAACCTGAAGCGTTTCAAGGTTGTGGATATTAAAGGCAGGCACCGCGTAGCTCTCGCGCTGCGCCTTAGTGAGCATGGTTTTTGTTGAAATGATAAACATCCTGCCTCCGAACCCTTTCGTTTATTTTCTTCGAAAGAAGATATAGTCTTTCGTAATGCTTTTTTGTGATTTGAATCGTAAAAGCGAAACTTTCGAAAGGGAGGGAAAGAGAATGAAAGGAAGAGGGGCAAAAAAAAGCATGGCCGGAGCCATGCTAAGGGTGAGGTTTATACATCTTCTTACGGGGATCAGGTCACCGGTGCCGGGTTAAACACTGCCAGCTGGTTGTGCAGTCCCCATTGATCGGAAAAGGTTTTTTTGCGCCCGCTGGCGACATCGAGAATAAAGTGGAACAGCTTCCAGCCCACCTCTTCAATGCTCTCTTCGCCGGTGGCAATAGTGCCCGCATTAATATCCATTAAGTCATACCAGCGGTTTGCCAGCTCGGTACGGGTCGCCATTTTGATCACCGGTACCGCTATCAGCCCATAGGGCGTGCCGCGACCGGTGGTAAAGACCTGCACGGTAATGCCGGAGGCAACCTGCTGGGTGCCGCACACGAAATCGCTGGCCGGTGTGGCGGCGTAGATCAGGCCGCGTTTAGTCGGGCGCTGGCCGGGGGAGAGCACCTCGGAGATCGCGCTCTTGCCTGATTTGGCAATCGAGCCCAGTGCTTTTTCCACCACGTTAGCCAGCCCGCCTTTTTTGTTGCCGGGCGACGGGTTAGCGCTGCGGTCGGTTTTGCCAAGATCGAGATAGTTATCGTACCAGGCCATCTCTTCCAGCAGGCGTTTGCCCACCTCTTCGTTAATCGCGCGCGGGGTGAGCAGGTGGATAGCGTCGCGCACTTCCGTTACTTCCGAGAACATCACCGTGCCGCCGCAGCGGATCAGCAGGTCGGAAGCAAAGCCCACCGCCGGGTTAGCGGTCACGCCGGAGAAGGCGTCGCTGCCGCCGCACTGCATGCCAACCACCAGTTCCGAAGCCGGGCAGGTTTCGCGTTTACGCTGGTTGAGTTTGATCAGATGCCACTCGGCGACCTGCAGAATGTCATCCACCATTGAGCGGAAGCCCACATGATGCTCATCCTGCAAACGCACAATGCTGGCACCGTCAGCCGGGATTGCCTGCACATCATCCGTTCCCTGTAGCAGCCGTTCCGGCTGTAATTTTTCACAGCCGAGGCCAATCACCATCACTTCGCCGCCGAAGTTCGGGTTAAGGGAGATGTTGTGGATAGTGCGAATTGGGATCACCGCCGCCGGGGCGTTAATCGCCACGCCGCAGCCGTAAAGGTGATTAAGGCCGACCACGCCGTCGACATTGGGGTATTTTGGCAGCAGATCGCGTTCGATCAGCTTCACCACATAATCGACCACCCCGGCCACGCAGTGCACGCTGGTGGTTAAGCCGAGCAGGTTTTTCGTGCCGACGCTGCCATCCGCGTTACGGTAGCCTTCGAAGGTGTACCCCTCCAGTGGCGGCAAGGGTTCGGGCACTTTAGTCGCCAGCGGCAGGGTGTTGAGCGGAGGGGCCGTAGGCAGCTCAACGAGGGATTCATCGATCCAGCTGCCGCGCGGGATCGGGCGCACGGCGTAGCCGATCACTTCGCCATAGCGCACGATCTCGCCGTGATGAGGAATATCGACCAGCGCAACTTTGTGCCCCTGCGGAATATGCTCAATCAACTCCAGACCATCCGGGAAGCGGGTACCGGCTTTTAAGCCGTTGTCGTTAACGATAATCGCGACATTATCGGTGTCGTGAACCTTAATATAAAACGCGCCAGGCACTTGCTCTCTTATTTCAATGTCGGACATTATTAAATTATCTCCCGCTCACTGTACGCTGCATTACTCACAATAGAGAAACCATTTCTTTACTCTGTAATTAATATCAGCAAGAAAAGTCTTGTTCACTGGAAATAAGAATGTCAGGAGTTCAATCATTAAAATGTGACGCATATCACTTATTAACGCTGGGCCGCACGCTGCGCGGCGGCATAATGCAAGAAGTGTGCATCAGCGCCCAGCTTTATGGGCATATGCTCAAAATAATCTTTTTAAATAGTTAAAAAATTGAGCAAGGTTACAATGTGTGCTCTCCCGACGCTGCTTATACTGAGGGCTAATTAAATCTCTGTATCTGTTATCTGAATTAACTCTACGTCGTTAAATACCATCAGATAAACCACCCAAATAAATATATTTAAAAGTTAGCGGTGTCCGAGGAAATTAAAATGGCTATTGAACAAACCGTCGAAGCAAAACGGGCGATTCCTACCCGTTATTTAATTTTGTTGATTATATTTATTGTTACCGCAGTTAACTATGCTGACCGTGCCACACTCTCTATTGCCGGAACCGATGTTGCCAAAGAGCTACAACTCGATTCCGTCTCGATGGGTTATATCTTCTCCGCCTTTGGCTGGGCCTACCTGCTGATGCAGATCCCCGGCGGCTGGCTGCTCGACCGCTTCGGCTCCAAACGCGTCTACACCTACAGCCTCTTTTTCTGGTCGCTCTTCACTTTCCTGCAAGGTTTTGTTGATGTCTTCCCGCTCGCCTGGGCCGGGGTGTCGATGTTTATCATGCGCTTTATGCTCGGTTTTTCTGAAGCGCCCTCCTTCCCGGCAAATGCGCGCATCGTTGCGGCATGGTTTCCGGCGAAGGAGCGCGGCACCGCCTCGGCACTCTTCAACTCGGCGCAATACTTCTCGCTGGCGCTCTTCTCGCCGCTGCTCGGCTGGCTGACCTACGCCTGGGGCTGGGAGCACGTCTTTACCGTCATGGGCGCGATCGGTTTTGTATTGACCTTTGCATGGGTGAAGTTTGTGCATAACCCAACCGACCATCCGCGTATGACCCGCGAAGAGCTGGAGTACATTGCGGCGAACGGCGCGGTGGTTGATATGGATCACAAAAAAGCGGGCGACGACAAGAAAGCCGGGCCGAAGCTCGATTACATCAAGCAGTTGCTGAGCAACCGTATGATGCTGGGCATCTTCTTTGGTCAGTACTTCCTCAACACCATCACCTGGTTCTTCCTCACCTGGTTTCCCATCTACCTGGTGCAGGAGAAGGGGATGTCGATCCTCAAAGTGGGCTTTGTGGCCTCCATTCCGGCGCTGTGCGGCTTTGTCGGCGGCGTGCTGGGCGGGCTCTTCTCCGATTACCTGATTAAACGTGGCTCATCCCTGACCGTGGCGCGTAAAGTGCCTATCGTGATGGGGATGCTGCTGGCCTCCAGCATTATCCTCTGTAACTACACCGACAACACCGCGCTGGTGGTCGCGCTGATGGCGCTGGCCTTCTTCGGCAAAGGTTTTGGTGCGCTCGGCTGGCCGGTGATTTCCGACGTGGCGCCGAAAGAGATTGTCGGCCTGTGCGGCGGCGTATTTAACGTCTTTGGTAATGTGGCCTCTATCGCGACGCCGCTGGTTATCGGCTACATGGTAAAAGAGTTGCACTCCTTCAACGGTGCGCTGGTATTCGTCGGCTGTTCAGCCCTGATGATGATGGTCTGTTACCTGTTTGTCGTCGGCGACATCAAACGTATGGAACTGAAGAAATAAGCACCAACACATTTAAGGTACAAAAGATGACTAACGATATCTTCCCTAACAAATTCAAGGCCGCGCTGGCCGCGCAGCAGGTTCAGATTGGCTGCTGGTCTGCGCTGGGTAGCCATATCAGCACGGAAGTGCTGGGGCTGGCGGGTTTCGACTGGCTGCTGCTTGATGGCGAACACGCGCCCAATGACGTGCTCACTTTTGTACCGCAGCTGATGGCGCTCAAAGGCAGCGTCAGCGCGCCGGTTGTGCGCGTGCCGACCAACGATGCGGTGATCATTAAGCGCCTGCTCGATATCGGTTTCTATAACTTCCTGATTCCCTTCGTCGAGAGTGAAGAGGATGCGCTGCTGGCCGTGGCGGCGACCCGCTATCCGCCGGAAGGCATTCGCGGCGTCTCCGTATCGCACCGCGCCAATATGTTTGGCACCGTGCCGGACTACTTCCGCCAGTCCAACGCCAATATCTCCATTCTGGTGCAGATAGAGAGCCAGGCGGGCGTCGATAACCTTGACGCGATCCTCTCGACCGACGGCGTGGACGGCGTGTTTGTCGGGCCAAGTGACCTGGCGGCGACGCTCGGTTACCTCGGCAATGCCGCGCATCCGGAAGTGCAGCGCACCATTCAACATATTTTCGCCCGCGCGAAGGCGCACAACAAACCGAGCGGCATCCTGGCGCCGGTTGAGGCTGACGCGCGTCGCTACCTTGAGTGGGGCGCGACCGTGGTTGCCGTCGGCAGCGATCTGGGCGTATTCCGTGCGGCGACGCAGCGACTCGCCGACGCCTTTAAAAAATAACCTCATCACCTGAAAGAGAGAGACGCAATTATGACGATGAAAGTCGGTTTCATTGGCCTCGGCATCATGGGTAAACCCATGAGTAAAAACCTCATCAAAGCCGGTTACTCACTGGTGGTCGTCGACCGCAACAGTGACGCGGTGGGCGAGCTGGTCGCCGCCGGAGCAGAAACCGCGAGCAATGCCAAAGCCATCGCCGAGCAGTGTGATGTCATCATCACCATGCTGCCGAACTCGCCGCATGTCAAAGAGGTGGCGCTGGGCGAAGGCGGCATTATTGAAGGGGCGAGAGCGGGCACGGTGCTGATCGACATGAGCTCCATTGCGCCGTTGGCAAGCCGTGAAATCAGCGAAGCACTGAAAGCGAAAGGCGTAGAGATGCTGGATGCGCCGGTCAGCGGCGGCGAACCGAAAGCGATCGACGGCACGCTCTCTGTGATGGTTGGTGGCGATAAAGCCGTGTTTGATAAGCACTACGACCTGATGAAAGCGATGGCGGGGTCGGTGGTACACACCGGTGATATCGGTGCGGGGAACGTCACCAAGCTGGCAAACCAGGTGATTGTGGCGCTTAACATTGCCGCGATGTCGGAAGCCTTAACCCTGGCGACGAAAGCGGGCGTTAACCCGGATCTGGTCTTCCAGGCGATCCGCGGTGGCCTTGCGGGTAGTACGGTGCTGGAGGCGAAAGCGCCGATGGTGATGGATCGCAACTTTAAACCGGGTTTCCGGATCGATCTGCATATCAAAGATCTGGCGAATGCGCTGGATACCTCGCACGGCGTGGGCGCGCAGCTGCCGCTGACCGCCGCCGTAATGGAGATGATGCAGGCGCTGCGTGCCGATGGCATGGGCACCTCCGATCACAGCGCGCTGGCGTGCTACTACGAGAAACTGGCGAAAGTCGAAGTCACTCGTTAATCAGAAAGGGCGCAGGCGCGCCCTTGCTTCTCTTGATATCCACTTCTGCAGGCTTTCTTTCGCGTGCAGGGTGACGTGCGCGGCTTGACCAGGCTCACCACTATGAAAATCGTAATCGCCCCAGACTCTTATAAAGAAAGCCTCTCTGCGACGCAGGTCGCGCAGGCAATAGAAAAAGGATTTCGGGAGATCTTTCCCGATGCGCACTATGTCTCTGTTCCTGTCGCGGATGGCGGTGAAGGTACCGTAGAGGCGATGATCGCCGCCACGCAGGGCACGATGCATACCGCCCGCGTGACTGGCCCGCTGGGCGAGCCGGTTGAAGCCTGCTGGGGAAGCTCGGGCGATGGCGCGACTGCTTTTATTGAGATGGCGGCGGCAAGCGGGCTGGCTCTGGTCGCGCCTCAATTACGTAATCCGTTAATTACCACGTCGCGCGGCACCGGGGAGCTTATTTTGCAGGCGCTGGATAAGGGGGCGAGCAACATTATCATCGGCATTGGCGGCAGCGCGACCAATGACGGCGGGGCCGGTATGGTGCAGGCACTGGGCGCGCGTCTTATGGATGCCAACGGCAAAGAGATTGGTCACGGCGGCGGAAGCCTGATCGGCCTTAATCAAATCGATCTCTCTGGCCTCGATCCGCGTTTGCAGAAGTGTACGATCCGCGTGGCCTGCGATGTGACCAACCCGCTCACCGGCGAGAGCGGCGCATCACGTATATTCGGCCCGCAAAAGGGCGCGACGGAAGCGATGATCATTGAGCTGGATCGCAGCCTCGATCACTTCGCCGAGGTGATCAAAAAAGATCTGCATATCGATGTGAAGTGCGTGCCGGGATCGGGCGCGGCGGGCGGTATGGGGGCAGCGCTGATGGCGTTTCTCGGTGCGGAGTTGCGCAGTGGCATTGAGATTGTTACCCAGGCGCTTAATCTGGAGGAGCATATCATCGACTGCACGCTGGTGGTGACGGGCGAAGGGCGCATCGATAGCCAGAGCATTCACGGCAAAGTGCCGGTGGGTGTGGCGCAGGTAGCGAAAAAATACCATAAGCCAGTGATTGGTATCGCCGGCAGTTTGACCAGCGATGTCGGCGTGGTGCATCAGTACGGTATCGACGCGGTGTTCAGTGTGTTGACCACGATTGGCACGCTGGAGGAGGCGTTTCGCGGCGCGTTTGACAACATTTACCGTGCCTCGCGAAATATCGCGGCGACGCTGGCGGTGGGAATGTCGACGGAAGGGTGACACGCGGGCGCAAACCCTCTATACTGCGCGCCGAAGCTGACCAGACAGTCGCCGCTTCGTCGTCGTCCTCTTCGGGGGAGACGGGCGGAGGGGAGGAAAGTCCGGGCTCCATAGGGCAGGGTGCCAGGTAACGCCTGGGAGGCGCAAGCCTACGACCAGTGCAACAGAGAGCAAACCGCCGATGGCCCGCGCAAGCGGGATCAGGTAAGGGTGAAAGGGTGCGGTAAGAGCGCACCGCGCGTCTGGCAACAGTTCGCGGCACGGTAAACTCCACCCGGAGCAAGGCCAAATAGGGGTTCACAAGGTACGGCCCGTACTGAACCCGGGTAGGCTGCTTGAGCCAGTGAGCGATTGCTGGCCTAGATGAATGACTGTCCACGACAGAACCCGGCTTATCGGTCAGTTTCACCTCTTAAAAAACCCCGCCTCGGCGGGGTTTTTGCTTTTCCGGGCCAACAACGACAGCTGACCCCGGTATTTACGTAGGCCGGATAAGGCGCGAGCCGCCATCCGACGATGGGTGCAAATGCCTGATGGCGCTGCGCTTATCAGGCCTACAAATTGCGCTTATCACGCCTACAAACGGCTTCGATGCTGGGCTATTTTCACGCTCTCTACGCTAATTCTGTCTAATTCATAAACAATTAATCGATCAACCTCGCGGCGAAACGCGCTAACCTGTCTGGCACATGTCTATTTTTTCGCCATGGGAGGCGTTGCTGTTATGGAACAAAAATCGATTTTGATTCTCCAGATGGGGAACGCCCCGCAGACCATGCGTGACGCGCACGGCGATGTGCCGCTCTGGTTTTGCCAACTGTTGGGATGTGAGCTTGATGATGTTGAGGTGATCCGCGTTTTCGAAGGCGAAGCGCTGCCGACCCCGGATCCGCGCCGGGCGGCGATCATCACCGGATCCTGGGCGATGGTCACGGACAGATTGCCCTGGAGCGAGCAGACCGCCGCGTGGATCCGTGAGGCGATGGCGATGGAAATGCCGCTATTTGGCGTCTGCTATGGTCATCAGCTGATGGCCTGGGCGCTGGGTGGCGATGTGCAGTACCACAAGGATGGCCGTGAAGCGGGAACCAAAACCGTTTATCTCAATGCTGCCGCTGCTCACGAACCGCTGCTTGCGCATCTTGAAGAGAGCTTTCCCGCCCACCTGACCCATCGACAGACGGTCACCCGTTTACCCATTGGCGCTACGGTGCTCGGTGCCTCGATTCACGATCCGCATCAGATCGTGCGTTACGGGCCGAATGCGTTTTCGGTGCAGTTTCACCCCGAAATGCGACCGGAGATCGCCACCGATCTGCTACGGCTTAACCGTCCCCATATCGAAAAAGAGGGTGGCGACACTGACAGCTTGATCGCAGGCGTCATACCCGCGCCGGGTGCGGCGGAGATTTTACGGCGGTTTATGCAGGAGGCGTTCAGGGAGGAGAGGGCGCTTTCACTGCGCGCGGCATCATAAAGGCAGGAACAGAACCCCGGCTTGCGCCGGGGCTGGCAATCAGGCGGCTTCTTCTTCCTCAGCAAGACGGACAACGGCTTCTTCGACGATCACTTCCAGTTCCGTCAGCATCTCTTCAAACCCGAACGCCTGGTTTGCGGCGGCGGAACTCTCCTGGCTCGTGGTGACACGATCGAACGAACTGTACATAGTGCGGATACTCATTTACTCACCTGATAAAAAATGTTCATTACACCGGTAAATCAACCAACAGCGCGCGAAGCGGCGTGTCGGCGACCAGCGTGATAGTGGCTTCATCACGAATAAAAGCGCCATCACCGCAGGTGAGGGCTTCTTGCTCTTTGTGATGGGTGACGGCATGCACCGTCCCGTGAATGGACTGCAGATAGGCTCGCGGTCCGTGTAATTCGATTTTCAGCTCTTCGCCTTTATTTAGCGAAATATGGTGCAGCCACACTTGTTGGCGCAGCTGCATGCTACCTTTATCGCCATCGGGCGAGGCCAGCAACTGGCAGGCATCATCAGCAAGGTTCAGCTTCTGCACCGGCGCGTTTTCCCGCTCCGGGCAGGCATCCAGCCATAGCTGCATGCGCGTAAGCGACTTGTCTTTACTCAGATTGTGCTCACTGTAACTGATACCTGGCTGGGTTGCGATAAGCAGCGCTTCACCCGCTTTTGCCTGCACATGGTGGCCTTCGCTGTCGCGGTACTCCGCTTCGCCTTCCAGAATCAGATTCAAAATATCCACTTTCGGGTAGGCGCGCGGCTGCAAAGAAGCCCCTGGTGCGAGCACTTCCTGGTTCAACACGCGCAGTGATGCATAACCCAGCAGTTTGGGATCAAAGTAGTGTCCAAAGGAGAAGGTGTAGCGAGCTTTAAGCCAGCCGAAATCAGCTTGTCCGCACTGTTTTGCCGTTCGGGTAGTAATCATTATTCTTGACCTCTCTTTACTTAAAACAATGTTAAAGGGATGGACGCTGCATTGTTAGCCAGATATTCTGCCCGGTATGTTCAAATTTCCTGAATGAGAACGCCTATGGCCAAAGAAAGGGCACTGACGCTGGAAGCACTGCGCGTGATGGATGCAATTGACCGCCGCGGTAGCTTTGCCGCCGCTGCGGATGAACTGGGGCGTGTCCCCTCCGCGCTCAGCTACACCATGCAAAAACTTGAAGAAGAGCTGGATGTGGTGCTGTTTGACCGCTCCGGCCACCGCACCAAATTCACCAATGTCGGGCGTATGTTGCTGGAGCGCGGGCGCGTTCTGCTGGAAGCGGCTGATAAGTTGACGACCGACGCCGAAGCGCTGGCGCGCGGTTGGGAAACCCATTTAACGCTGGTGACGGAAGCGCTGGTGCCAACGGTGGAACTGTTTCCGCTGGTGGAGAGACTGGCGGCGAAAGCCACAACTCAGCTATCGATTATCACCGAAGTGCTGGCGGGAGCCTGGGAGCGGCTGGAGCAGGGGCGGGCGGATATTGTTATCGCGCCGGATATGCACTTTCGCTCCTCATCGGAGATCAACTCCCGCAAGCTCTATACCGTGATGAACGTCTATGTCGCCGCGCCGCAGCACCCGATTCATCAGGAGCCGGAGCCACTCTCTGAAGTGACGCGAGTGAAGTACCGCGGCGTGGCGGTGGCAGATACCGCCCGCGAACGCCCGGTGCTTACGGTTCAGCTACTGGATAAACAGCCGAGGCTGACGGTCAGTACAATTGAAGATAAACGCCAGGCGCTACTCGCCGGGCTGGGCGTCGCCACCATGCCCTATCCGCTGGTTGAGCGTGATATTGCGGAGGGCCGCCTGCGCGTGGTCAGCCCGGAATACACCAGCGAGGTGGATATTATTATGGCCTGGCGCCGCGACAGCATGGGCGAGGGGAAATCGTGGTGTCTGCGCGAGATCCCCAAGCTTTTTGCCGGTAAATAACGCTACGCGCCGCGCTCGGTCGCCTGGACCGTTTGCGGGAAGGGCTGCGGTTCCGGGCCGAACTCGTTCTCCTGCGGCGTGCCGCGCTGGCTATAGAACGCGAGCAGCACCAGCGAGCCAAACAGCGGAATAATCATCAGCAGCAGCCAGCGCCAGCTGCGGTTGGTGTCATGCAGGCGGCGCACCTGTACCGCCAGCGTCGGCACCAGCATCAGCAGGGCGTAAACAAGGCTTAAGATGTGGTGCCAGCCCACGATACGATCAATCACATTCAGCACGCCGAACAGGATGATGTTAACGAGTGTGAACATCCAGAATTCGCGGCGATGGGCGCGTCCGTGGAAAGTGGCGTAATTACGAAGTACCCAGAAATACCAGTCCATTTTTACCTCGGTCAACGGTCAATCCGTTGTTTTAACAACGATAACAGTAAGAATAGACGGCAAATTTACAAAGGGATAAGTCGGGCGGGGAATTATTTGGGCGCGATGTGACGCGCCCGAAAGTTCAGGAAAAACGGCTGTCACGACCGTGCGGTTCATCAAGATCCTGCCACGGGCCGATGGAGATAATCCCCGTCGGGTTCAGCGTTTTATGGCTGCGATAGTAGTGATTGCGGATATGCGCGAAATCAACCGTCTCGGCGATGCCCGGCATCTGGTAGAGGTCGCGCAGGAAGCCATGCAGGTTGAGGTAATCACTGATGCGGCGCTTATCGCATTTAAAGTGCGTCACATAGACCGGGTCGAAGCGCACCAGCGTTGTCCATAAACGGATATCCGCTTCGGTCAGACGGTCCCCCGTCAAATAGCGGTGCCGCCCAAGGATCTGCTCCAGGCGCTCCAGCGCACTAAACACCCCGGTTACCGCTTCATCATAGGCCTGCTGGCTGGTGGCGAAACCGGCTTTATAGACGCCGTTATTCACATTGTCGTAGATCCAGCCATTCAGCTCGTCAATCTTCTCGCGCAGTTCAGGCGGGTAGTAATCCCCGGCTTTAGCACCCAGCCCGTCAAATGCGGTATTGAACATGCGAATAATATCCGCCGATTCATTGCTGACGATGGTGTGATTCTTCTTATCCCACACCACAGGCACCGTTACGCGCCCGGTATAGTGCGGATCGGCATGCAGATAGAGTTGGTAGAGAAACTCATGCTGATAAAGGGTATCACCCGTCGCGGCGGGAAAATCCTCGCCAAAGGTCCAGCCATTTTCCAGCATCAGCGGATGCACGACCGAAACCGGTAAAAAAGGCTCGAGGCCTTTCAGCTTACGCAAAATCAGCGTGCGGTGTGCCCAGGGGCAGGCAAGCGAAACATAGAGATGGTAGCGATCTTTTTCAGCGGCAAACCCGCCTTCGCCAGAGGGGCCGGCAGCGCCATCGGCGGTCAGCCAGTTGCGAAACGCCGATTCTGAACGTTTAAAGCGCCCGCCGGTGGATTTGGTGTCATACCAGGTGTCGTGCCAGACGCCGTCAATCAGTTGTCCCATTGCTGCTTCTCCTTCTGATAGCAAAAAGCGAGGAGTGAACTCCTCGCTTTGGTGTATTCAGTCAGTATAGAGCGCTTACCACTTTTTATTCAGTACGCGGTCGATGCTGAACGCGCCCGGACCGGTGATGCCCAGCAGCAGGTAGCCGCCAGCGATGGTCAGGTTTTTCATGAACATAATGGAGTTCGCGCCTTCCGCAAAGTTGTTGTGGAAGATAAACGCCGTCAGCAGCGTAAAGCCGGCGGTGAACAGCGCGGTGGTGCGGGTCAGGAAGCCGAACAGAATGGCCAGACCGCCGCCAAACTCAAGCAGGATGGTCAGCGGCAGAAAGAAGCCCGGTACGCCCATCGATTCCATATATTGCTGAGTACCTGCATAACCGGTGATTTTGCCCCAGCCTGCAACGATAAACAGGATCGGCATCAGGATACGAGCAACCAGGAAACCAACATCGTCTAATTTTTTCATCTTTCTCTCCAGGAACCGCATAGGCGTTATGCAGTAAAAATTGTGTAAGAAACGGCGTATGCCGCGGGCTTGCAGTTGATGGAGAGGATATTAATCGCGGAGGGAAAATATTGTTAGCTAGGAAAACTGTCGAAATCTTTCAAAAAAATTGCCTAAGCACAAAAGCAAACGGGCGATCCCAGGATCGCCCGTGTTAGCAAGCAAGTGACGCTTTAGCGCTGCGCATTAACGGTGGATTTCACCAGCCGCCACATGCTCCAGGCACCGAAACCGCGTCTGGCCCAGCGCACCAGCATATTAGGATGGCGAACGCTCCAGATAGCCATTGCGCTACTGCCTACCAGCGCCCATGAGCGCAGGCTTAACAGCGTGTTCCAGCCGCGATCGTAAGCGCCGGTGGCTTCAAGCCAGTCCCGGCGCCCGGCGGTGAGATCCAGGCGTTGCTGCTGGATCATGCTGAGCAATTGCGCTTTACGCTTCAGACGTTCGGCTTTGCTGCTCACGATTTATCGTCCTCCAGCAAGGCGCGATCGTTCGACAACTCCTGGCGTGTGTGACGCAGCAGTGTCGAGGCCCGCGCTTTACGCAGTGTCGAAATGCCGCCTATCAGCGCCAGCACCAGTAACACTACGGTGGTTGCAATCATCACATTCAAGCGATATTGCGGATCGACGGCCCAAATAATTAGCACCATCAGACTCATCAGGCCAAATGCGGCGAAAAGCATGGTCAGCCCCACCATCAGGAGCAGCTGGAATAAGTTGGCTTTCTCTTCTTCAAGCTCAACGACCGCCAGCCGCAGGCGGGTCTCAACCATTTCAACCAGAATGGTCAGCATACGCTGACCAATCCCGAGCGCGCTTTTGCCAGGCCCTTGCGCGTATCGTGAATCCGCCATATCAGCGACGCGACATCAGAACGCCTAACACCACGCCGATTGCGGCGCCGATGCCAACGCTGGCCCACGGATTGTCACGCACGTACTCATCGGTACGGGCAGCGGCTTCGCGGGTCTGACGAGCAATAACATCGCCGGTATCGCCCAGGCGGTCGCGGCTGTTACGCAGCGCTTTTTCCGCTTTGGTACGCAGCTTGCTCAGCTCTTCTTTCGATTTTTCACCAGAATTACCCAGCACTTCTTCCAGGGTGTCCGCCAGCGATTTCAACTCAGCGCGCAGATGGTCAGCATTATCTTTCGACATAATTCTCTCCAGGTGAGTGTGTGGTCATTTCCATTTAATCAGTAGTCACGCGCTTCAAGAGATTTCAGCTCCTGCTGAGCCTCTTTCAGCTTGTGCTCTCGCTTGTGAATCTTGTCCGCATCGCCTTTCTCTTTCGCTTCGCTCAGGTCACGACGGCGCTCGGCAATCTCTTCTTTCTGTTCAGCGATTTTCTTTTGATGCGCAGCGCGCAGTTTCTCATCAGAACAGCTGGCGCGAACTTCGCGCAGGGCTTTATTCAACCCGTCAATACGGCTCTGATTGTTATGCTTTTCGGCATAGCTGATTTCGCGTTGGATCTCATGCTCTTTTTCCTGACACGGTGAAGCAGCATGGGAAAGAGCGCTAACGGAAAAAAGAGCCAGCGCCATAGCGATGCGGTTTTTCATAATCGATAACCTTCCGTTGTTAGCTGGCGAAACAGGGTACGCCAGCATCCAGTTACGTAATGTGAACCCTGGTCCCGTTACTCAAGCATAGTTAAGTAACGGCTAAACACCAAAGTTAGTGAAAAGATTCAGAATCCTGGAGAGGTTAGCCGAATCTGTGTGTGCTGTTGCGCAGGCGGTTAAGCCACGCAGAAGTTTGGGTGTCGGCATCATCCTGAGCGGCAATGACATACCCCTGGGGGAGAGTGCGATCCAGTACGGCCTTGGCGGCGGCGCTCTGCTCGCTGGAGTCGAATTTAATCAGCAGGGTGTCATCCTGCGGGGTGATGCTTTTAAAGTGAATGCCGTTGGCGTCGAGATGATGCCAGATGGAGAAACCATCCGGCACGGTAATGTTTTGCGTCAGCGGGCGGATCGCAAGCGTCGACTCGCGATTTTGCACCGCCGTCCAGGCGAGAAACAGCACGCAAAAGAGCGCCGCAGCAGTGAGGCTTGTAAATACCCAGCGCAGAAAAGGCGCACGCAGTTCCATTGTCTTTTAGCTCCGATTGCTATGTTTTTTCTTCCACAACACCACCAGTGAGCCAACCAGGCCAATCACCAGCAGCACCACCGGAAGCAGCATCAAACAGGACATCAACGCATCTTCATACTTTTTAAACACCGGCGTGATGCCCAACAGGTAACCCAGCGTTGTCAGGATCAGCACCCACAGCAGGCCGCTCATCCAGTTGAAAAATTGAAAACGCGTATTGCTCAGACCAGAGAGTCCGGCAATAGTTGGCAGCAACGTGCGAACAAATGCGATAAAGCGCCCAACTAACAGCGCCGACAGCCCATGTTTATGGAACAGATGGTGCGCGCGCTGGTGGTAGTGAGCCGGAAGATGAGAGAGCCATTTCTGCACCAGCCGCGTGTTGCCAAGCCAGCGCCCCTGAATGTAGCTCAGCCAGCAACCGGTACTTGCAGCGACGGTAAGCAGTAACAGAGTTTGCGGAAAGCCCAGCGCACCTTTGGCAATCAATACGCCAACCAGCACCAGCAGGCTATCACCGGGCAGAAACGCCGCCGGCAGCAAACCGTTTTCCAGAAATAAAATGACAAATAAAACGAAATAGAGCATGCCGATCATGCCAGGCTGCGACAGCGTCTCAAAATCCTGGCTCCAAAGGGCGTGAAGTAACTGGCTTAAAAGTTCCATTCGGTGTTCCTGGTACATCGGTTTACGTCACGTCTGCTACGTACGAAACAGCACGGCGATACGTTCTCATACATTATGGTCGCTCGTGGCACATCCGGTGCAGGGGTCATCCTGGTGAGGCGCTGTGAGCAAGCGCTGACTCACACAGAAGCGAAATGCATCCAATTGTAACAAAGGCTGAGGTAATGCGTCAGTCAGAAAAGCGCTCAGAAGTGATTTTGCCGGGGGAAGGCGGAAAGAGGCGAGGGTATTTACACACGCTGACACTCTATACTTTTCACTTACCCAAAATTCTTACAGGCGCGGTGTAAGTGCGCGCCTGCAGAGGATTTTTTATTTCGTGCCGTTAGCCGCCGTATCGAGATGAACTACCGGGTTGTCGGCGAAGAGGTAGCGGTCAGCGTTGAACTCAAAGTCGTCGCTGGTTTCGTTAAACAGCATCTGTTTGGTGTTCTCCAGGTGCTGCCACATCGCCAGCTTCGCTCCGTGGGGATCTTTACGGATCAGCGCTTTCAGAATCTGGTCATGATCGTCGCACCAGTTATCAACGGTGCGCAGGTCGATATGGTCGTGCAGTTTCTTCCAGTAGGGGTTGTGCACGCGCTGCGTCCACATCTTTTCAACGATAGCGGCCAGGGCCGTATTCTGCGTTGCCAGCGCCACCTGTACGTGGAACTGCAAATCCCATTCAGAGTCGCGAAAGCACTTCTCTTTGCGCGCTTTGTCCTGGATCTCCATCAGCTTCATGATGTCCTGCTTCGTTACCTGCGTAGCAGCGAACTCTGCGATATTGCTCTCAATCAGCTGGCGCGCCTGCAGCAGCTCAAAAGGACCGTAGCTGGCGAACTCAAGATTCTCATCCGGCGCTTGTGTATGGCGCGCCTGGTTGGAGATGACGTGAATGCCGGAGCCTTTACGCACTTCGACATAACCCTCCACTTCGAGCATGATGATCGCTTCACGCACCACGGCCCGGCTGACGCTTTTCTCATCGGCGATAAAGCGTTCGGCGGGCAGCTTCTCTCCCACAAGATAAACGCCTTGCTCAATCCGGCTTTTAAGCTCGGCGGCAAGTTGCTGGTAGAGACGTCGTGGTTCGGAGATTTCCATACAGGCTCCAGAGGAGAGGGCAATAATGGGATTTGTTATACCACTTTTAGCGCCTTCTCACCATTGTCAATAACGAAAAAGCCGCCCTCAGGCGGCTTTAAATAGTTTTAAAAAAAGCGGGCTAACTTTGTGCGGCGGGCGAGCCGACAGCCTGCTCTTTTGCTACCTCTTCGGCAGATTTGTTTTTCAGCACCGTCCAGATGAGCACCGCGCCCATCAGGTCAAATAGCGCCAGTACCGCGAACAGTGGGCTAAAGCCGATGGTATCTGCCAGCGCACCCACTACCAGGGCGAACATGGTGCTTGCCATCCATGCTGCCATCCCGGTCAGGCCGTTGGCAGTTGCCACTTCGTTACGACCAAATACGTCAGAAGAGAGCGTAATCAGCGCGCCGGAGAGAGACTGGTGCGCAAAGCCGCCGATACAGAGCAGGCCAATCGCCACATACGGGCTGGTAAAGAGACCAATCATGCCTGGGCCAATCATCAGCAGCGCGCCCATGGTGACCACCATTTTACGCGAGACAATCAGGTTCACGCCGAAGATGCGCTGGAACAGCGGCGGCAGATAACCGCCCACGATACAACCGAGATCCGCGAACAGCATCGGCATCCAGGCGAACATCGCAATCTCTTTCAGGTTAAAGCCATACACTTTGAACATGAACAGCGGGATCCAGGCGTTAAAAGTACCCCAGGCTGGTTCAGCCAGAAAACGCGGCAGCGCGATACCCCAGAACTGGCGGGTGCCAAGGATCTGGCGAACGGACATTTTCTTGCCGTTGTTGGTCTGGTGCTGTGCTTCCTGACCGCCAATGATGTATTCACGCTCCTCTTCGCTCAATTTTTTCTGATCGCGCGGGTGCTTATAGAAGATGAGCCAGGCCATCGCCCAGATAAAGCTCAGTACGCCAGAGATAACGAACGCCATCTCCCAGCTGTGCATAACGATTGCCCATACCACCAGCGGCGGCGCGATCATCGCGCCAATCGATGAACCGACGTTGAAGTAGCCGACGGCGATGGAGCGCTCTTTTGCCGGGAACCATTCGGAAGCCGCTTTCAGGCCTGCCGGGATCATCGCCGCTTCAGCTGCGCCCACGGCGCCGCGTGCCAGTGCCAGACCTCCCCAGCTGCCTGCCAGTGCGGTCGCGCCGCAGAAGATAGCCCAGGTAATTGCGAAGAAGGCGTAACCAATTTTGGTGCCCAGAATGTCGAGGACGTAGCCCGCAACCGGCTGCATGATGGTGTAGGCCGCGGAATAGGCCGCGATGATATACGAATATTGCTGAGTCGAGATGTGCAACTCTTCCATCAACGTCGGAGCGGCTGCCGCTATGGTGTTACGTGTCAGGTAGCCAAGCACGGTGCCGACCGTCACCAGCGCTATCATGTACCAACGTAATCCTTTGATTTTACGCATGTAAACCTCATCGTTATGTTATTACCGCTTGCGCGGACACCCTTCGCTCGCATCGGAGGGTGGAAACGGGAGGGCGTAACCGGAAAGAGGTTCCGCTACGGCCCAAGCCTGCCATCAGTAAACGTTCTGTTTGTAAGTCGGCGTCCGTACCGTTAATTCCGATTAACGTCTTATCGGGAATGCATTCCGTCGGGTTATCAATTCGACGGCAGCAAGATAACTTGTCATACAACTTGAAAAGGTGAGTGACATCACAAAAGTGTTTTTCTTTGTGTGGTCTTTAACTTAGGCGCGGAGAGCCAGATTTGGCGCGGCCTGGCGGGTGGTTTAACCAATTAGCGTGTCAGTTTTTGTCTGCTTTTATTGATCCAACTCACGAAAATACCTTCGGTCTATAGAAATTGGTGTGATAACTTTGACAGCATTAAGGTAGACATCAGACGCACTCGTTGAGAGGAAGACGATAATGACCCCGTTTATGACCGAAGATTTCCTGCTAGATACCGAATTTGCCCGCCGTCTGTACCACGACTACGCCAAAGACCAGCCGATTTTCGACTACCACTGCCACCTGCCGCCGCAGCAGATCGCGGAAGATTACCGTTTCAAAAACCTGTATGACATCTGGTTGAAAGGTGACCACTACAAGTGGCGTGCGATGCGCACTAACGGCGTGCCGGAGCGTCTCTGTACCGGCGATGCGTCGGATCGTGAGAAGTTTGACGCCTGGGCGGCGACCGTACCGCACACTATCGGCAACCCGTTATACCACTGGACACATCTTGAGCTGCGCCGCCCGTTTGGTATTACAGGTAAGCTACTGTCGCCTGCAACGGCTGATGAGATCTGGGAGCGTGGTAACGCACTGCTGGCGCAGGATAGCTTCTCCGCGCGCGGCATCATGCAGCAGATGAACGTCAAAATGGTCGGTACCACCGATGATCCGATTGACTCCCTGGAGCACCATGCGGCGATCGCCAAAGAGACGACTTTCAGCACCAAAGTGCTGCCGAGCTGGCGTCCGGATAAAGCCTTCAATATTGAACAGGCGACCTTTAACGACTACATGGCGAAATTGGGTGAAGTCTCTGATACCGAGATCCGCCGCTTTACCGATCTGCAAACCGCGCTGACCAAACGCCTCGATCACTTTGCCGCGCACGGCTGTAAAGTCTCTGACCACGCGCTGGACGTGGTGCTGTTTGCCGAAGCCTCTGAATCAGAGCTCGACGCCATTCTGGCGCGTCGCCTGGCGGGTGAAACCCTGAGCGAGAAAGAGGTGGCGCAGTTTAAAACTGCGGTGCTGGTATGGCTCGGCGCGGAGTATGCCCGTCGCGAATGGGTGCAGCAGTATCATATTGGCGCGCTGCGTAATAACAACCAGCGTCAGTTCAAACTGCTCGGCCCGGATGTCGGCTTCGACTCCATCAATGACCGTCCGCTGGCGGAAGAGCTATCCAAACTGCTGAGCAAGCAGAATGAAGATAACCTGCTGCCGAAAACCATCCTTTACTGCCTGAACCCGCGCGATAACGAAGTGCTGGGTACGATGATCGGTAACTTCCAGGGTGAAGGCATGCCGGGCAAAATGCAGTTCGGCTCCGGCTGGTGGTTTAACGATCAGAAAGATGGCATGGAGCGTCAGATGACTCAGCTTGCGCAGCTTGGCCTGCTGAGCCGCTTTGTCGGCATGCTGACCGACAGCCGCAGCTTCCTCTCCTATACCCGTCATGAATATTTCCGTCGCATCCTCTGCCAGATGATTGGCCGCTGGGTGGAAGCGGGCGAAGCCCCGGCTGACATTCAACTGCTGGGTGAGATGGTGAAAAACATCTGCTTTAACAATGCGCGTGATTACTTCGCGATTGAACTGAACTAGGGCCGTTTGAGGTTGATATGCAATACATCAAGATCCATTCGCTGGATAACGTCGCAGTAGCGCTGGCCGATCTTGCTGAAGGCGCGGAAGTCATTATCGACAACCAGACCGTACAGCTGCGCCAGGCCGTATCGCGCGGGCACAAGTTTGCGCTGCACACCATTAAGCAGGGCGAAAACATTGTTAAATATGGTCTGCCGATTGGTCATGCGACGTCAGATATCGCGTCGGGCGAGTATATCCATTCCCACAATGCGCGAACGAACCTCAGCGATCTGGACGAGTATAGCTATCAACCTGATTTTCAGGATGAGGGCAGCCAGGCGGGCGATCGTGACGTGCAGATCTACCGCCGGGCGAATGGGGAAGTGGGGATCCGTAATGAGTTGTGGATCCTGCCGACGGTCGGCTGCGTGAATGGCATCGCTCGTCAGATCCAGAACCGCTTCCTGAAAGAGACCCATGACGCCGAAGATATCGACGGCGTTTACCTCTTCAGCCATACCTACGGCTGCTCACAGCTGGGTGACGACCACATCAATACGCGCACCATGCTGCAAAACATGGTGCGTCATCCGAATGCGGGCGCGGTGCTGGTGATTGGCCTTGGATGTGAAAACAACCAGGTTGACGCTTTCCGCCAGACGCTGGGTGAATTTGATGCTGACCGCGTCCACTTTATGGTCTGCCAGCACCAGGACGACGAAGTGGAAGCGGGGCTTGAGCATCTGCATGCGCTCTATGAGGCGATGCGTCACGATAAGCGCGAGCCGGGTAAACTGAGCGAGCTGAAATTTGGGCTGGAGTGTGGCGGCTCTGACGGGCTTTCCGGAATTACCGCCAACCCGATGCTCGGCCGCTTCTCTGATTATGTGATTGGCAACGGCGGCACCACGGTGCTAACCGAAGTGCCGGAGATGTTCGGCGCTGAGCGCATTCTGATGAGCCACTGCCGTGACGAAAGTACCTTTGAGAAGACCGTGACCATGGTTAACGACTTCAAACAGTACTTTATTGCCCACAATCAGCCGATCTATGAGAACCCGTCGCCGGGCAACAAAGCGGGCGGCATCACCACGCTGGAAGAGAAGTCACTGGGCTGTACGCAGAAAGCGGGTGCCAGCCAGGTGGTTGATGTGCTGCGCTACGGCGAGCGTCTGCAAAACCACGGCCTCAATCTGCTGAGCGCACCGGGCAACGATGCGGTGGCGACCAGCGCGTTAGCCGGTGCCGGCTGCCATATGGTGCTGTTCAGCACCGGTCGCGGGACGCCCTACGGCGGTTTTGTGCCGACGGTGAAAATCGCCACCAATAGTGAGCTGGCGGCGAAAAAGAAACACTGGATCGATTTTGATGCAGGTCAGTTGATCCACGGCAAAGCAATGCCGCAGCTTCTGGAGGAGTTTGTCGATGTGATTGTTGATATTGCTAACGGCAAGCAAACCTGCAATGAGAAAAATGATTTCCGTGAGTTAGCCATCTTCAAAAGTGGCGTAACTTTATAAATCGCACTGAGGTGCACTAAGCAAAGCGGCGCTACCCTGACAGCGCCGCTTTTTTTTGCCTCTCCGCCGGTTAGCTACGCAGCGCGTTCTTTACCAGCCGCTCATCTTCCGCCTGACACACCGCAGCGGTAAACAGCACATCGGTTGAGGAGTTGAGCGCGGTTTCGCAGGAGTCCTGCAACACGCCGATGATAAAGCCGACAGCCACCACCTGCATGGCGACATCGTTGGAGATACCGAACATGTTGCAGGCCAGCGGGATGAGCAGCAGCGAGCCGCCCGCCACACCCGATGCACCGCAAGCACAGAGCGACGCCACCACGCTCAGCAGCAGCGCCGTCGGCAGATCGACCGTAATGCCCAGCGTATGTACCGCCGCCAGCGCCAGCACGGTAATGGTGATCGCCGCGCCCGCCATATTAATGGTTGCTCCCAGCGGGATGGAGACGGAGTAGGTGTCGCGATCGAGATTGAGCTTTTCACACAGCGTCATATTGACCGGGATATTCGCCGCCGAGCTGCGGGTGAAAAAGGCCGTTACGCCGCTTTCGCGCAGGCAAGTCAAGACCAGCGGGTAGGGGTTACGGCGGATCTTCCAGTAGACCAGCAGCGGGTTAATGACCAGTGCGACAAATGCCATGCAGCCCACCAGCACCAGCAGCAGTTGCGCATAGCCTAACAGCGCGCCGAAACCCGACGTGGCAAGGGTCGAGGAGACGAGACCGAAAATGCCAATCGGCGCAAAACGAATCACGATCCGCACCATAAAGGTGACGGCGCCCGACATATCCTGCACCATCTTTTTCGTCGTCTCACTGCTGTGACGCAGGGCAAAACCCAGCCCGACGGCCCACACCAGGATACCGATATAGTTTGCTTCCATCATTGCCGTCACCGGGTTGGCAATCATGCTGGTCAGCAAGCCGCGCAGAACCTCAATAATGCCGGAGGGCGGCGTAATATCGCTGGCACCGGGCGCGAGCTGAAGCGTGGAAGGGAAGAGAAAACTGACCACCACCGCGGTAAGCGCGGCAGAGAAGGTGCCGAGAAGATAAAGAAACAGTACCGGACGAAGGTGTGTGCGCTGGCCCTGCTGGTGCCCGGCAATGGACGCCATCACCAGCATCAATACCAGCACCGGCGCAACGGCTTTTAAGGCGCTGACAAACAGCGTACCGAGTATACCGGTGGCGATAGCGGCGGGCGTTGAGATCCACGCCAGTAAAATCCCCAGAACGAGGCCAATAAGAATCTGTTTCACCAGGCTGCCATCAACGAAACGTTGCAGCAACCCTGACGAGCGGTGTGTTGTCATGCCATTTTCCTTTCGTGTTGTGGAATCACACCCCGCTGCTCTTTTAAACAGAGCTTTGTCAGGATGTAACAATTGTTTGCTGAAAGGAGTATATGAACTCTGTGAGAACAGGGAAGAGAGAGATTTCTACTTTTACGCTCTGGCGCGTCTTTTTCATTTTTGCCGTCGGCATTTTGTGACCAGCACGACAGGGAGTGGTAAATCGCCGCTCGCCGGGGTGGCAGAGCGGCGATTTACGGCTTACGCGCGGTTTTTCTTGTCGTTCTGGTAGTTAACCCAGCTATTAATCAGCAGCGTCAGCACCAGAATACCGCCCACCACGCCAAGGGAGATGGCAATCGGGATATGGAAGAAATCGACGATCAGCATCTTGATACCGATAAACACCAGAATCACTGACAGACCATATTTGAGCATTGAGAAGCGCTCCGCCACGCCTGCCAGCAGGAAGTACATCGCGCGTAGCCCCAAAATAGCAAACAGGTTAGAGGTGAGGACGATAAAGGGATCGGTGGTGACGGCGAAGATCGCCGGGATGCTGTCGACGGCAAAGATCACATCGCTCAGCTCCACCAGAATCAGCACCAGCAGCAGCGGTGTGGCATACAGCAGTCCGTTTTTGCGCACAAAGAAGTGCTCACTTTCGATGCTGTCGGTCATGCGCAGATGGCTACGCAGCCAGCGCACCACCGGTTTATCGCCAATGCCCTTCTCATCCTCTTTCGCCAGCGCCATCTTCACGCCGGTAAAGAGCAGGAAAGCACCGAAAACGTAGAGCAGCCATGAGAACTGGGTAATCAGCCAGCTACCGGCGAAGATCATGATAGTACGCAGCACGATCGCTCCGAGTACGCCATAGATCAGTACCCGGCGCTGCAACGCCGCAGGGACGGCAAAGTAGCTAAACAGCATCAGCCAGACGAAGACGTTATCCACCGCCAGGGCTTTTTCAATCAGATAACCGGTTAAGAACGCCAGCGCCTGGGTATCTGCGACCGCGCGCCCTTCGGTTTGCGTCAGATACCACCAGAAGGCGGCATTAAACAGCAGCGACAGGCTAACCCACACCACTGACCACACGGCCGCCTGCTTCATGGTCATCGTATGTGCGCCGCGACGCCCCTGAAGCAGAAGGTCGATCGCCAGCATCATCACCACGGCAACGGCGAAAACGCCCCATAACATCGGTGTGCCAACACTATTCATTACCAGATCCTCACGCAAACAAAAACGGCCAACGTCAGAAGACGTTAGCCGCTTGCCTGGTGCAGGGGGATCTCGCCTTCCGGCAAGGTCTCACTTACGTCGATAACGACGCCCGGCGACCGGGTGCTTAACGCACCGTAATGACGACCCACCGGCGAAGAAGTTACTCCCCTTTGCTGGTAACAAATTATGTCAACACATTGAGCTGGTCAATGTGTCGCCAGCGCTTCTTACGAAGCTTTACGCAGGGAGCTGGGCGCTGACATCATCGGCCGGGAAGACGACACCGGTCTGGCGGCGGATCTCCGTTTGCAGTTTCGCCGTAATGCGGCTGACGGCGAGTCCCGGGTGATTCACCTCACTCTCCTCCACCAGCCGCGCGAAGGTTTCGGCTTCATACAGCATGGTGTTGATATGCTGCGGCTGGGTCAGCTCCTGCGCTTTGCCGCCGCGCGGGATAAAGGCGAGCTTCTGGCATTCGGAAATCTTTTCAATCACCAGTGAGCCCGCTTCACCCTGAATCTCACTCGCCAGCACCGAATCGCTCACTTTCGAGTGTTGCAGCGTGACGCTGAAATCGCCGTAATTCATCACCACCACGCCGTGCGCGTCGACGCCGCTTGAGAGCAGGCTCGCCGAGGCCTGCACGCTGTGCGGTTCGCCCCACAGCGCCACCGCCGAGGCGAGGCAGTAAAACCCGATATCCATAATCGACCCGTTTGAGAACGCCGGGTTGAAGGTGTTGGGGTTTTCGCCGTCGAGAAAACGCTGATAGCGTGACGAGTACTGGCAGTAGTTAATAAAGGCTTTACGCAGCTTGCCCGCTTTCGCCAGCGACTGTTTCAGCACCAGGAAGTTTGGCAGGCTGGCGGTTTTGAAGGCTTCAAACAGCACCACCTGGTTTTCACGGGCACAGGCGATGGCGGCCTCCACTTCGCGCAGGTTTGAGGCCAGCGGCTTTTCGCAGATCACATGCTTTTTATGGCTGAGAAACAGCTGCGTCTGGGAAAAGTGGAGGGAGTTGGGGCTGGCAATATAGACCGCGTCAATCGCATCGCTCTGTGCCATCTCTTCAAGTGAGGTAAAGAGATGCTCGACAGGGTAGTCGGTGGCGAAGGTTTGCGCCTGTTCAAGGCTGCGGGAATAGACGGCGGTAAGTCTGTATTTGCCCGTTTCATGGGCGGCATCGACAAACTGGCGCGAGATCCAGTTCGTCCCTATGACAGCGAAACGTATCATAAAGGCGCTACTTCTCCGTTAAAGGGTTCCGCTGTCACTCTAGCACGTCAACATGACAAAACCAGTGCGCTGGCGCGCATGCTTAGCGCAAGGCGAGATGGGTCAACCACAGCCTGGTATCGAACTCAAGCTGGTGGTACTGCGGCTCCATATGACAGCAGAGCTGGTAAAAGGCTTTGTTATGCTCTTTCTCGCGCAGGTGCGCCAGTTCGTGTACCACAATCATGCGCAGAAACGCTTCCGGCGCATCGCGGAAAACGGTGGCGACGCGAATCTCCGCTTTCGCTTTCAGCTTGCCGCCCTGCACGCGGGAAATGGCGGTGTGCAGGCCAAGGGCATTATTGAGCACATGAATTTTGCTGTCATACATCACTTTATTTACCGGCGCGGCGTTACGCAGAAACTGATTTTTCATCTCTTGCGTATAGTGATAGAGCGCTTTATCGGTGGTGACGCCGTGGCTGTCGGGGTAGCGTTTTGCCAGCACCTCGCCCAGACGGTTCTGCTCAATCAGCGTATGTACCTGCGCCAGCAGGGATTCAGGATAGCCCTGAAGATAGGTGAGGGTCTTCATGGTGAAATGTGTTTACATCCTTACGTAATTGAGCGATAAAACGCGCGAATTTTAGCATTGCGGAGGGTCGATGAGCCAGGTTGAGTTAAACGGACAGTCATTCACTTTAGACAGATTCCCTGTCGGCGTGGAAGAGGCGTCGCTACAGGCGTGGGATGCAGCGGATGAGTATCTTCTGCAACAGGTGGATGCGGTCGATGGCCCGGTTCTGATCTTCAACGACAGCTTCGGCGCGCTGGCCTGCGCGCTGGCGGCCCATCATCCGGTATCGATTAACGACTCCTTTATTGCCGAGCTGGCAACGCAGCATAACCTGCGTATTAACGATCTGGATGAAGAGGCGGTCACTTTTCAGGATTGCCTCAGCCCGCTGCCGGCCAATCCGGCTTTAGTGCTGATTAAAATACCGAAACAGCTGGCGCTGCTTGAACAGCAGCTACGCGCCCTGCGCGAGGTGGTTACGCCGCAGACGCGGATTATCGCCGGTGCGAAAACCCGTGATATTCACAATTCGACGATGGCGCTGTTTGAAAAGATCCTCGGCCCGACCACCACGACGCTGGCATGGCGCAAAGCGCGCCTGATCAACTGCACCTTTAACGCTCCCGCGCCTGTTGAAACCTCGCTGCTGGCAAGCTGGAAGCTGGACGGTACACCATGGACCATTCACAACCACGCGAATGTTTTTTCCCGCAGCGGGCTGGATATTGGCGCACGCTTTTTCCTGCAACATCTGCCGGAAAATGTTGAGGGCGAGATGGTCGATCTCGGCTGCGGCAATGGCGTGATTGGCCTGCAATTGCTGGCCAGCAACCCGCAGGCGCAGGTGCTGTTTGTTGATGAGTCAGCCATGGCGGTCGCCTCTTCGCGTCTGAACGTGGAGAGCAACCTGCCGGAGGATATGGAGCGCTGTGAGTTTATGATTAACAACGCGCTCTCCGGCATTGAGCCGGATCGCTTTGCGGCGGTGCTCTGTAATCCGCCATTTCATCAGCAGAGTGCCATCACCGATCACATTGCCTGGCAGATGTTTAACGATGCGCGCCGCTGCCTGAAGTATGGCGGTGAATTACGTATTGTCGGCAATCGCCATCTCGACTATTTCCGCAAGCTCAAACGCGTGTTTGGCAACTGCGAAACCGTGGCGACCAACAATAAATTCGTGATCCTCAAATCGGTTAAAGTGCGCAAAAAGCGCTAACCGCAGCGCCATCAGGCGCCTTGCCGGATGGCGGCTTACGCCTTATCCGGCCTACAACATCTCAAACCCCACAGGCCTGATAAGCGCAGCGCCATCAGGCGCTCTGCCGGATGGCGGCTCACGCCTTATCCGGCCTACAACATCTCAAACCCCACAGGCCTGATAAGCGCAGCGCCATCAGGCGCTCTGCCGGATGGCGGCTTACG
>NZ_JACVUL010000015.1:0-132955 GCF_016516575.1 Kosakonia sp. S57
CTACAAAGGGAAGGTCAAAAGTAGGCCGGATAAGCGCAGCGCCATCCGGCACGGGTTTACGGCGTCGCCTGCGGCGCGGCGGCTGGCGCAACGGCACCCGCGCTGCTCACCGTGCCGCCGTGCATGCTCTGCTTGATCTGCTGTTTTTGCGCGTTGACCGCCTGTAACTCGCCGTTGACGGAGGGTTTTAACGGTGCTTCTGCGCGCACCTGGCCGCTGGCGGTTAACTGCAAATTGCCTTCGCCATCAATCGGCAATGCGGGCCAGCCCCACGCCTGCAATACATTGACCGGCACGCCGCGCCCGTTGAGGCTGACATTGACGCTGCGGTCCGGCGTTTGCGCAACAACTGCTCTTGCTTCCAGCAGCCCCTGGCCGGTGAAGGCGCTAAGTTCGGTGATATTGACCGTGTTGCTATTGGCATTCAGCGCCAGCGACGGGCGGCGGACATCGACGCGGTTAAAGGTGCCTGCGGCAGCGTTCAGCTTTGCATTCCCACTCCAGACACCCCATTTCCGTTCGCGTACTAACTGCAAATTGTTGCCATAGCCATCCAGCGCGGTGAGCTGCCACGGGAATGTCGGATCGATATCAATCACCAGGTTGCGGCTGGCGCTGAATTTTTTCAGCACCAGGCTGTTCAGCCATGGGGGCAGATCGTCCATCCACAGCTGTTTCCAGTTCGCCGGCAGCGTGTATTCCAGCCCGGCAAACGCCGCATCATCCAGCACTAGCGCCTTACCTGTGCGGTACCAGTTACCGGAGGTGCGCACCATGCCGTTTTCCCAGCGGGAGGTGAACTGCTGCAACGCGATGCCCTGCGGGGAGAAGCTGGCATTCAGAATCGGGTCGAAAAAGTGCAGCGAACCGTAGATAAACTCGCTGGCATTCATCGACAGTTTGCCCTCTTCGCTCTCCCAGTCGCCCTTCCTGAAGGTCAGGTTGCGCAGGCTAAGATCGAGGTCGGTCACTGCCCACTCAGGCCCCTGCAAGGTGGCGTCGGTCACTTCCACACGGCCGATTTTCAGCGAAGGCAGGGTGGTGAGCGGGGCAAAGAAATCCTGCAGCGACTTATCGCTTTGCAGACGAATATCGTTAAGACGCAGATTATTCACTACCCAACTGCCATCGGCGCTGCGCTTTGCATCACCCGTGAGCGAGCCGCGCGCCATATCAGCACCGATAGTGGTTAAGGTCACCACATCTTTATCGATACTGCCCTGAATCAGCACGTTACTGGCGGGAACGCCATTTAACGTCAGCGAACCGGCGCTCATCTGCAACTGGGCTTTACTGCCGATCACATTACCTGCCGCTGGCTGCCAGGGTGAGATACCGCCGGTAACGCGCTGCGCGCTTAACTCCCAGCCGGTTGCCGGGCTGTTAAAGGCCATGTTGCGCAGTTGCAGGCGATCGGCCTGGAAAGGCAGCGGCGCGGCGGTTGGGGAGAGGTTAAGCGTACCGTCCTGTAACAGAATGGTATCGGCATGCAGCGGATCAGTGAGTTGTCGGCTGCTGAGGCCAATATCGACCATTTTCGCCACCAGCGTTGCTGGCTGGCCTTTGCGGCCGAAGCTGACGCCTTTCAATACCAGATGAGAAGGGGAAGAGAAGCGGTGGTCAATGGCGTCAAAGGTGAGGTGATAATCGCTGTTGTCGCTGATCCACTGGCTCGCTTGCGTTGCGCCCCAGCGGGTTTGCAGCAGGAAGTAGGCCGCCAGCAGCAGCACAAACAGGATAATAACGACCGCTAACAGCAGCTTCCCAAGAAATTTCATCATCTTCCTCCCTCACGTGACCGTAAGGGAGTTATGCACGAATTGTGCGCGATGCTCAAGGGAGGAATGATGAAAGGAAATTGCGGCGGCAGCAGAGGATGCTCTGTTGCCGCGCAAGGCAATTTACTCTTTTTCCGGTGGGAAGATGAGGTTCAGGACGATAGCGGTGATCCCGCCTGCTGCGATGCCGGAGGAGAGCAGGTTTTTCAGCCAGTCCGGCGCAAATTGCAGGATCTGCGGCTGCTGCGATACGCCTAAACCCACCGCCAGCGACAGCGCGATAATCAGGATCGCGCGGCGGTTGAGCGGTTCGCGGGAGACGATGCGCACGCCGGAGGCGGCGATAGTACCGAACATCACCAGCGTGGCGCCGCCGAGTACCGGCTCCGGTAACTGCTGCACAAACGCGCTTACCGCCGGGAAGAGGCCGAGCACCATCAGCATCACCGCGATAAAGAAGCCGATATAACGGCTGGCGACGCCGGTCAGCTGGATCACGCCGTTATTCTGGCCAAAGCAGGAGTTGGGAAAGGTATTGAACACCGCAGAGACAAAGGAGTTAAGACCATTCGCCAGCACGCCACCCTTCAGCCGCTTCATGTAGAGCGGGCCGGTAACAGGCTGTTCAGAGACGTCGGAAGTGGCAGTGATATCGCCGATGGTCTCCAGGGAGGTGATCATAAAGACCAGCATCAGCGGCAGCAGCAAGCTCCAGTCAATGCTCAGGCCGTAATAGAGCGGCGTCGGTACCATAAAGGTACTCTCCGGCGCGTTGTACTCCGGCAGCATGCCCATAAACATCGCCAGCACATAACCGACCGCCATCGCTATCACCAGTGAGGCAATGCGCAGATAGGGGTTGCGCTGGCGGTTAAGCAGGATAATCAGCCCGAGCACCACGCCTGCCAGCAGCAGGTTTTTCGGCGCGCCGAAGGTGTGATTGCCCATTGCCGCGAAGCCGCCACCGACGGAGGTCAGCCCAACCTGAATCAGCGACAGGCCGATAATCATCACCACCACACCGGAAACCAGCGGGGTGATAATGCGGCGCGCCAGCGGCAGAATACGCGAGATAACCATCTCGGTGCAGCTTGCCAGCATCAAGGTGCCAAACAGCGCCGCCATCATCGTCGGCACATCGGCACCGCCGGTTTTCAGCGCCGTGCCGCCCATAATCAGCGGTGCCACGAAGTTAAAGCTGGTGCCCTGAATTGAGAGCAGCCCGGAGCCGACCGGGCCCCAGGCTTTAATTTGAATCAACGACGCGACGCCGGAAGCGAAGAGCGACATGCTGAGAATATGTTGAGTGTCCTGAGCCGGTAAACCCAGCGCCTGGCAGATCAGCAGCGCGGGCGTGATCACGCCAACGAACATTGCCAGCAGGTGTTGCAGCGCAGCAAACAGCGTTTGCGGCAGCGGGGGACGATCTTCAAGGCGGTAGATCAATTCGCTGGGTTGAGTCTTCGCAACCGGTTGCGCATTTTCCGACTCGATGGTGTTTACGGACATCTCAAGCTATCCCCTGATGGAAAAGCGCTGATTTTATCGGACTGAATGGTAAAAGCAAACGGTTGCTTCGGCTGGAAGCATACTTTTCTAACGGAGGTTGATCTCACACCATCAGGTTCTAAAAATCAGGCGTTGGAGTAGCGTTCTGTTTCCGGCATCCAGCGGTCAATCAGCGCTTCTGCCAGCTGCGGGTAACGTTCGTGAATATGGCGCGCAACGCGCTGAACTTCGGGGATCATTGCCTGGTCGCGCAGCAGATCGGCGACTTTGAATTCGGCATTGCCGGTCTGGCGGGTGCCCAGCAGCTCGCCCGGGCCGCGGATCTCGAGATCTTTTTGCGCAATCACAAACCCGTCGTTGCTGTCGCGCAGCACCTGCAGGCGCTTTTGCGCGGTTTTCGACAGCGGGGATTTGTAGAGCAGCACACAGTGTGAGGCCACCGCGCCACGTCCGACGCGCCCGCGCAGCTGGTGGAGTTGCGCAAGACCGAGACGTTCGGGGTTTTCAATAATCATCAGGCTGGAGTTCGGCACATCCACGCCAACTTCAATCACCGTGGTGGCGACCAGCAGATGCAGCTCGCCCTGTTTAAAGGCCTGCATCACTGCCTGTTTCTCGGTCGGCTTCATGCGGCCATGCACCAGCCCAACGTTCAGCTCCGGCAGGGCCAGCTTTAACTCTTCCCAGGTCGCTTCCGCCGCCTGGGCTTCCAGCAGATCCGACTCTTCAATCAGCGTACAGACCCAGTAGGCCTGGCGACCTTCACCGGTGCAGGCGCTGCGGACGCGATCGATAATCTCGCTGCGACGCGTATCGGGAATGGCGACCGTTGTCACCGGCGTACGGCCCGGCGGTAGTTCATCAATCACCGAGGTATCGAGATCGGCATAGGCCGTCATCGCCAGCGTTCGCGGGATTGGCGTGGCGGTCATAATCAACTGATGGGGATGAAAGCCCTGCTGCTGCCCCTTTTCCCACAGCGCCAGCCGCTGGTGGACGCCAAAGCGGTGCTGCTCATCAATGATCACCAGCGCCAGGCCGTTAAACTGCACCTGCTCCTGGAAAATAGCGTGGGTGCCGACGATCATCTGCACCTGACCGCTGGCAATCGCCTCTTGCTGCGCCTGGCGGGCTTTGCCTTTCTGCTTACCCGCCAGCCAGCCAACTTCGATACCGAGCGGCGCAAACCACGCGCGGAAGTTATTGGCATGCTGCTCCGCCAGCAGTTCGGTCGGTGCCATCATCGCCACCTGCTTGCCATTGGCGATTGCGCGTAGCGCCGCGAGCGCGGCCACCAGCGTTTTACCGGAGCCGACGTCGCCCTGGACCAGGCGCATCATCGGCATATCCAGCGCCATATCGCGTTCAATTTCCGCCACCACCCGCGCCTGTGCGCCGGTTGGTTTAAAGGGCAGGGAGGCGAGCAGTTGATCTTTTAACGTATCGTTAGCGGCGAGCGACTGCGCATGGTAACGCTGCGCACCGGCGCGTAGCGCCAGCATGCTCAGGTTATGGGCCAGTAGCTCTTCGAGAATCAGTCGGCGTTGAGCGGGATGCTGCCCGCTCTCCAGTTCGCTCAATTGCAGCGATGGCGGCGGGCGATGCAGCGTATGCAGCGCCTCCGGCAGGCTCATCAAACCCTGCGCCAGCTCCGGCGGTAGCAGTTCACTGATGGCGCAGGTTGCCAGCAGCTCCAGCGCCTGATCGGTTAATTTACGCAGCGTGGCCTGCTTAACGCCTTCGGTCGTTGGGTAGACCGGCGTCAGCGTCTCCTGAAGCTCCGGAGTGCTGAGATCGCCCTGCACCTTATACTCCGGGTGGATCATCTCCGCGCCATACTTTCCGCGTTTCGCTTCGCCATAAGCCAGCACGCGGCGGCCAACCGCAAGGCTGTTTTTCATCGCCGCGTTGAAGTTGAAAAAGCGCATGGTCAGCATGCCGGAGCCGTCGCTTATCTGGCAGGTCATCATCCGGCGACCGCCGAACGTGACGTTACAGTTCAGCACTTCGCCCTCCACCGTGGCATAAATGCCCGGCAGCAGGTCGGCAATGGGGTAGAGTTGGGTTCGATCTTCGTAACGCAGGGGAAGGTGTAACAGCAGATCCTGAACGGTGTGCAGGCCAATTTTCGCCAGCTTGCTGCTCTGCGCCGCGCCAACGCCGGTCAATGAACTCAGTGGCACCGCATCGAGCAGCTTCCCTTTCATCGGTTACCTCGAAGCCTGCATGGTAGCCCACCACGTCGGGTCGGCTTCAATCTGCCCCTCATTATTGACATGAGGGTAAGGCAGGCCTTTTTGTTTCGCGACGCGGGCGAGCACAGGGTAGCCGCCTTCGAACAGCAGGCGCTGCTGCTCGGCGTCCGGCAGCATGCTGTTTTCACGCTTATACATACCGGCGTTTTGCCGCTGGCGCTGCGCTTCGTAGAGAATGAGCGCCGAGGCTACGGAGACATTGAGTGACTGCACCATACCGATCATCGGGATGATGATATCCCGATCCGCAAGATCCAGCGCTTGCCGGGTGATCCCGGTTTTCTCCTGCCCCATCAAAATACAGGTCGGGCGGGTATAGTCGATTTCACGGAAGTCGACGGCTTTGTCCGACAGATGGGTGGCAAGGATCTGCATGCCGTGCTGCTTGAGCACGCCGACGGCATCTTCAATGGTGCGGTGAGTTTTAACATCCACCCAGCTGTTGCTGCCCGCGGCGGAAGAGGCCATGGTGCGCATGCGGTTCCCCGGCCAGACAGCGTGCACTTCATGCACGCCGACGGCGTCCGCAGTACGGATAATGGCAGAGACGTTATGAGGTTTGTGGACCTGCTCCATGCAGACCGTCAGATCCGGCTGACGCCTGGCGAGCATCTCGCGGATTCGCGCATAACGCTGAGCATTCATACAATCAGTTTCGGTTACGGGTGACTTTAATCACATCCGGCATCACGCGGATTTTACGCATGATATTCGCCAGATGAACGCGATCGCGCGCCGTCAGGCGGATGAACGCGCTATAAACGCGGCCATCTTTCTCTTCCGTATTCAGGCTCTGAATATTGGAAGTGGCGGTGTTAATGGCCGCCGTCAGGTTCGCCAGCGCGCCCTGGTGGTTAAACATATCCACCTTGATCTCGGTGATAAACTCCTGCGCCGTCTCTTTATCCCACTCCACGGCCATAAACTTCTCTGGCTCTTTCTGGTAGCCACGAATATTACGGCAGGACTCATGGTGGATAACCAGCCCTTTACCGGGGCTGACGTGGGCGACAATCGGGTCGCCAGGGATCGGACGGCAGCATTTGGCAAAGGTGATCAGCACGCCGTCTGCGCCTTTAATCGGCAGGTGCGCGGTGTTTGCGCCAGTCGGTGCGGCGGTGCCCGGCGTGGCTTCCCCCTGCTGCAGATTTTTCGCCACCACAACGCTCATCGCGTTGCCAAGGCCTATCTCTGCCAGCAGATCGTCAAGTGATGCCAGCCGCATACGCTCCAGCTCGTGCTGAATATGCTCCTGCGGAATTTCCGCCAGCTTGCGGCTTCCGCCCAGCGCGTGATTCAGCAGGCGACGGCCCAGGCTTACGGAGTCGTCGCGCTTGAGGTTCTTCAGCATCTGGCGGATCTTCGCGCGCGCTTTCGAGCTGACGACAAAGTTCAGCCAGGCGGCATTCGGGCGGGCGCCCGGCGCGGTGATAATCTCCACCGTCTGGCCACTGGAGAGCGACTGCGACAGCGGGTAGGGCTGACGATCGACGCGCGCGCCAACGCAGGCGTGACCGATATCCGTGTGCACCGCATAGGCGAAATCCACCGGCGTGGCGCCAGCAGGCAGTTCGACAATGCGGCCTTCGGGGGTGAAAACATAAATCTCATCGGGGAAGAGATCAGATTTAACGCTTTCGATAAATTCAAACGAGCTACCGGCGCTCTGTTGCAGCTCCAGCAGGCTCTGCATCCAGCGCTGGGCGCGGATTTGTGCGGTGGTGCTGCTTTCGCCGTGCTCTTTATAAGCCCAGTGCGCGGCAACCCCCATCTCCGCCATTTGATCCATATCTTCAGTACGGATCTGCACCTCGACCGGTACGCCGTGCGGGCCAATCATTGAGGTATGGAGGGATTGATAGCCGTTCGCCTTGGGGATGGCGATATAGTCTTTTACGCGACCGGGACGCGGCTTGTAGAGGCTGTGCATCTGACCGAGTACGCGATAGCAGGTATCAAGATCGTGAACAATGACGCGGAAGGCGTAAATATCCATGATCGAGTGAAAACGCTGCTCTTTCAGCACCATCTTGCAGTAGATGGAGTAAAGATGTTTCTCCCGCCCGCTGACGCGGCAGGGGATCCCCGCTTCCTGTAAACGCCCTTCGATTTCCGAGAGGATTTTTTGAATCATCTCTTTGCGGTTGCCGCGCGCGGCTTTTACCACTTCTTTGATCACGCGATAGCGGTTCGGGTAGAGCGCCTCAAAGCCCAGCTCTTCCAGCTCAGTTTTGATGTGATGGATACCTAAACGGTGCGCCAGCGGACTGTAGATTTCGAGGGTTTCACGGGCGATGCGGCGACGCTTGTCCGGGCGAAGGGAGCCCAGCGTGCGCATGTTGTGGGTGCGGTCAGCAAGCTTGATAAGGATGACGCGGATATCCTGCACCATCGCCATGATCATCTTGCGAAAGTTTTCCGCCTGCGCCTCTTTTTTATCCTGGAATTTGAGCTTATCCAGCTTGGAGACACCCTCCACCAGTTCGGCAACGCTTTTGCCAAAGAGCTGCTCCATATCCTGGTAGGTGGCGGGGGTATCTTCAATCACGTCATGCAGCAGCGCGGCCATCAGCGTTTCGTAGTCGAGTTTCATCTCGGCCAGAATACAGGCCACCGCTACCGGGTGCGTGATATAAGGTTCACCGCTTGAACGTGTCTGACCCTCGTGAGCGTCACGTGCAACGAGATACGCCTGCCTGAGACGTTTGATCTGGTCTTCAGGCAGATAGTTTTGAATCAGCTGATTCAGGCTTTCAAACAGATACAAGGGTGACCTGCAGGTTAATTAACGACGACCTTCAGCAATGGCGGTAACAGCCTGCAGTTCTGCGGCTTCCTGCTCTTGCTGTTCCTGGCGCTCACGTACATCAAGGATCTGGTTGTTAATCAGACCTTCTTCGATTTCGCGCAGCGCGATAACGGTGGTTTTATCGTTTTCTTCCGGTACTAACGGATCTTTACCGCCAACCTGCATCTGACGAGCGCGACGCGCGGCGACCAGCACCAGGTCAAAACGGTTACCAACTTTCTCTACAGCGTCCTGAACAGTTACGCGTGCCATACTTAAAATGCTCCACAGGTGAAGAAATGACTGGGCATGATACTGAAACCAGGCTCAGTCTGCCAATAGTTTGCTGATTAAAGCGTCATGTCGCTGCTTTTGGCGGCTCATGCGCAGACGTTCAGCGCGGATAATGGTTTTCAGATCGCCCAGGGCGGTATCGAAATCATCATTCACAATCAGGTAATCATACTCGGCGTAATGGCTCATTTCGGCAACCGCCTGCGCCATACGTTTCGCGATCACCTCTTCGCTATCCTGGCCGCGGCCACGCAGGCGGCGATCCAGTTCCAGCTTCGACGGCGGCAGAATAAAGATGCTGCGCGCCTGCGGCATGCGGGTGCGAATTTGCTGCGCGCCCTGCCAGTCGATATCAAGAAACACATCAACGCCCGTTGAGAGCACTTGCTCAATCGTCGCGCGTGAGGTGCCGTAATAGTTGCCAAACACTTCGGCATGCTCAAGAAACGCATCCTCACTAATCATCGCTTTGAACTCATCGTGATTAACGAAGAAGTAGTGTTCACCGTGCACTTCACCCGGACGCGGCGCGCGCGTGGTGTGCGAAACAGAAACTTGCGTGTCGTATAACGGTTGGGTTTTCAGCAAAGCCTGGATGAGGCTTGATTTACCCGCGCCGCTGGGGGCGGAAACAATATAGAGCGTGCCTTGAGCCATGAGAGTCTTTTGTATGTGAATGCGATAGGAACTTACATACGTGCCTATTATACACATCGCCGCTACGTGACGTAGCTTTTGTCACCCGTTTTCCCATCAATGATTCGATTTTGCGTACTGCTTTCCTGATTTTTATGCACGTTTTCATCGCCATGTAAGTTTCCCGGAAGCCCGCTCGCATCCTGCTCTTTTCCCGCTCGAAAGCGCTCAACCGCAGCGCTATAACCACTCCGCAATCACAAGGGAGAAGGGATGATGTGGAGAAGAGTTGGGGGCACCATTTTTCTACTGCTATGGAGTGCGTTTAGCTTCGCGGCTTGTCCGGTCTGGTCGCCCTCACGGGCGCAGGAGGAGGTAAAGCGCCTGAAACAGCAGCTCAGCAGATGGAACGACGATTACTGGTCCAGAGGCGCAAGCGCGGTGAGCGATGATGTTTACGATCGGATGAGCGCGCGCCTGGCGAACTGGCAGCGCTGTTTCAACATGACATCCGCAGACATTGCGCCTGCTTTGCCGGGCGGAAATCTCAATCATCCGGTTGCCCATACCGGGGTGCGCAAACTGGCGGATAAATGGGCGTTGCAGCAGTGGATGAGGGGAAAGCAGGATCTGTGGGTGCAGCCGAAAGTGGATGGCGTTGCGGTCACGCTGGTCTATCGCAACGGCAGGCTGGCACAGGCTATCAGCCGGGGTAATGGCCTTGCGGGCGAGGAGTGGACAGCAAAGGCGCAGGCTATTCCTGCGATCCCGAAAACTGTCACCGGTGCGCTGGCGAATAGTGTCTTGCAGGGTGAACTCTATTTACGCCGCAAGGGGCATATCCAAAAACAGGCCGGGGGTCTAAATGCCCGAGCAAAAGTCGCCGGCGCGATGATGCGGCACGGCAACCCGGAGCTGCTTAATGACCTCGCTTTTTTTGTCTGGGCCTGGCCCGATGGCCCTGCCACTTTAGCGCAGCGGTTGGTGGCACTGAAAAAGGCGGGCTTTGAAGAGGCGCACTACTACAGCGCGCCGGTCAACAGCGTGCAGGAGGTGGAGCGTCTTCGCCAGCACTGGTTCACCTCGCCGCTGCCCTTCGTCACGGATGGCGTGGTGGTGCGCACCAGTGCAGAGCCTGCGGGCAAAGCGTGGTTGCCTGGTCAAAGCGACTGGGTGGTAGCCTGGAAGTATGAACCGGTAGAAGAGGTGGCAGCGGTAGAGGATATTCAGTTTGCCATCGGGCGGACCGGGAAAATCTCCGTTGTCGCGCTGCTGGAGCCGGTAAAACTGGATGATAAGCGCGTGCAGCGCGTAAATATTGGGTCCATTCAGCGCTGGCAGGCGTTAGATATCGCACCGGGCGACCATATTGCCGTTACCCTTGCCGGGCAGGGGATCCCTCGCGTGGAGCGCGTGGTCTGGCGCAACCTGGTTCGACAGCCGCCCACGCCGCCACAAGCTCGCTTTACGCCGCTTAGCTGTTTTTATGCCACGCCGGATTGCCAGCAACAGTTTATTGCCCGCCTCTCCTGGCTTAGTTCTGATAAGGCGCTGGAGATAGCCGGATTGAGCGAGAGCGGCTGGCGGACTCTGCATCAGGCTCACCATTTTGAACATCTTTTCTCTTGGCTGGTGTTGACCAAAGAGCAGTTGCAGACGACACCCGGAATGTCGCCCGCGCGCGGACTGCAACTCTGGCACCGTTTTTCCTTAACGCGTGAGAGGCCGCTAAACCGCTGGCTTCACGCACTCGGTACGCCGCTGCCACAATCGGCGATCAATGCCGCGGGCGATGTTTCATGGCGGCAGATGCGAAGCCGGGATGAACTGGCCTGGCAACAACTACCCGCCATCGGCGCACAGAAAGCGCGTCAGGTTGTCGCTTTTATCCGCGAGCCGGCGGTTGAGCAACTCACGGCGTGGCTGGCGAAGCAGGGCGTAAAGGCCTTTCAGTGAGCATTATGCTTGTAGTGAAACACCGGCAGGCCCAGTTTCCAGCGTATCGCCAGCAGGCGGCTGGTAAAGCCAAACAGCAGGGTGGTAATCACCACGATGTCATGGTTGGTGACGACATGGCTTAGCGCGATATAGAACACGGCGGCAGCAAATGCGATCCCGGCATAGAGTTCTTTCTGGAAGACTAGAGGGATGCGCTTGCAGAACATATCGCGTAGCACGCCGCCAAAAACGCCGGTGATGACGGCCGCAATCACGGCAATGATGGGGCCTTCGCCCATATCGAGCGCGATTTGCGCCCCGATAATGGAAAATACTACCAGCCCGAGTGCGTCCAGCACCAGAAACAGGCGGCGCAGATGGGGCATCACCGGGGCAAAGATTGTGGTCAGTACCGCTGCGACAGCAACAATGATCACATACTCCGGGTGCTTCACCCAGCCAAGCGGGTAGTGGCCAAGCAGGATATCGCGCACCGAACCGCCGCCGAGCGCGGTCGCAGTGGCAATAATAATGACGCCAAAGGTGTCCATTCGACGTCGCCCGGCGGCCAGCGCGCCGGTCATGGCTTCGGCAGTGATGCCGATCAGATAGAGAATGTGTAACAGCATGCCGCCCCCATAAATTCAGTGCGGGCAGGGTAATGATTAAGCAGGAAGAGGGCTATTGAGATTTTCTAACGAGCGGTGTTTCGGATTAGTTAGGTTAATGCCTGATGTGATAGGTTGTATTATTTATCTTATTGATTTTAAATTGATTTAATCGGGCGTATCTGTAATGTGCGCCAGAATAATAAAGCAGTTATCGATAAATAATATGTGGATGAATGGATACAAAAAAAGGCCCTTACGGACCTTTTAATGAGACGAGAGGCTTATTCGATATTTTGAATCTGAATATCGATTTCATTGTTATTTTCTTTAATAATCAGAGAGTTGATAACAACTAGAGATCTTTAAATCGATATTTACTCCCCGAATCACCCCCCGTATAGTTTACTTAAATATTGAGTTATAGACGGAGAGGATGAGTGAAAAACTGGACAACTGAACATACCAAAGAAATCAAGAAATGGTTAGATATCGACACATATCGTAAGTTCGAAGATCTCACCCTTCTACAGTTATACCACGAGCTGTGGGCCAGAACACTGTTCTTCAAAAGCTACAGGGAGGATTTTGAGGCAAAAGCCCTAATGGGATACTTCGAAAAAATTTTCAGCGGAAATCCATTCTTGATTGAGGAAAAGCAACTTGGCTATATGGCACCGGACAACCGATTTTTTCAACCACCTCATTTCTTTCTAACTACACTTGAACGGCTTGCCGAACTGAGCATCATCTCTATGCAACGTGGCACTTTTGTGTGGCATGGCGATGATAGGTATTCAATCAACGGTGAGCTACAGGAAGAAACTCTCTACGAAAGTTTACCCGACCAATTCCAAAGAACGGTCATGTTAGAAGTTGATCTCTCAAGTGGCACAGACGACGAAATTTCGGAATCACTCAAAGCGGCTTTACCTCAGTGGCGTAAATATTTGGAAATAAAGGAAAATCCTCTGGATTTCGTTCGCTTTGGGTATGGAACGATCAAGAAACTCATCAGTTATCGTGTAATACCTATGTTGGATATCTTAGTATGGGCCTACATTAAAAAAATCCGTGTCTCTGACGATAGATTATCCAGATTATTATATACAGACGATGACGAAGAAAGTGAAATGAGGCATTCCAGCCAAATAAAAGATACCGACAGGCCTTTGGCTCTTAAATCCTGCACAACTGACTTTATTCGACAATTCCATTACTTCATCAACAAGAATAGCCATTTGAAGCAAATGAAAGTCTCTGATGTAATGAAACTGTCGGATTAAGAATTTATTTCGTTACCCAAGGGATTTAGAATACAAAAAATTTATAAAGTATATTATTTGGATGGTGGTAAAAAAACTTGGGCCGGGTAATGTCGAACTTCCAAGTCTATTGCTATTGATGATGGAAAGAAAGTGAAAGCATTCGAGATCTAAAGTTGTAATATTTGCTATAATTTAGATATGAAAATTTTTTTTGTTCTTAAGTTTTCAAACGGAATACCAGATACTAAAAATATCTTGACATTGTGATGGGATTGAGCTATATAAAGTACAATTCCAGTAGATGAAGGAGAGCAAAATGAGTAATATTGCATACAGAGAAGAAGACTGGGGTCTTTTTTAAGATTATAGAACCATGAAAAGCGCCTTCGGGCGCTTTTTTAGTATAAAATAAGGATAATTATATGAAAGAGTTATTGATTTATTTATTTGGTCCTGAGGAAATTTTACCACTTAATTATCTTCCCCCGCTGATTACATCAGTATGTACTTTTTTAACTGCTTCATTGGCTGCGCTAGTGGCAATCATAACTATAAGCAAAACTAGAAAAACAGCACGTGAAAAAAATGCTTTAGAATTTGAACTTTTCTGCCAGACGAATCCAAGCTTTATAGCTAATTGGGATAAAGTAAAGAAAATAATAATGCCAATGATTAATGATGATTTAGTCATTGATGAGGATATTAGAGCGACTATATTAGCTCCATATTTAGATGTTTATTATCGAAATTCAAGAAAAGGATATAAAAAAGAAGTGCAAAGTGGCTCTACTGAATTATCCCTGATACCGGATAAGGAAATTAAAGATATATACAATAGCATACTTTATATATTGAATTCATGGGAGCGTTGTGCTAACGCTATAAGGCATAAAGTCTACGACGAAGAGTTTATATATAGCGCACAAGGGACTACATTAGTAATGACTTATAAAGCATTACTGCCGCTCATAGAATGCAGAAAAGATAAAAACAAAAGAGCCTTTTTAAATGTCGAATGGCTTGCAACAAAATGGGATTTAAAACATACTATAAGAGGCTCGCTAAATAAAAGGACTAAAAAAACATTGCGTGCTATTAACGAGGCGAAAACTGAAATCAAGAATAATAATACATTTGGTGGACACAAGCTAAAGTTGAGATTCTATTCTAGAAAACTTAAGAAGTATCAAAAGCCGTCATTCTAGTAGCTTATTTTCAAAACAATAGTAAGGGCGAGCCTATTTGTTATTGTATATGGATTATAATTTCAGGGACTATTAATACTAAGATTAATGGAATATGTTTATATTCAATAATAAATTAATTGAAATGAAGATAAACTATTTATTAATTCACCCATATTATCCTTAGGAATGATGGATGATTAGTGATGCGCTTTAGCTCGCCTTTGAGCTAAGGCATATTTAATAATTACGCATTTATGAGAATATCTATGACTTTTGCAATTTCGTGTAACAGTTGAGTATTAGTATGAACATGAATAATATTTCTTTTTTTGTAAGCATTATCCTAAATTAACTCATTGAGAATTATCATCTAATTTTTGCACATAGGCTCCCCTCCACTCATGTGAAAGTTATTACTATTGGTATACCTCCTGCCACAAAATAGGTGAAATTCAGGCAACCTGAAACTCCCCATCTCTGGACAGCACCAATTCCTAGAAAACCATCCTGCATAGCGACAAAGAACCTCCGCTTCAGGAACTTCGCTCCTTTCTTTTCCCAACTATTCCTATAGTGGCTTCACCGCAACGACAAGGGAAACAAAATGAGCAATCAAGTACTCCGCCTCATACGCTTACCAGAAGTCTTGAAACGAACTGGTTTCGGCAAGGCCTGGATCTATCGTCTGATCAGTGAAGGTCGGTTTCCGGCACCCGTTAAGATCGGAGTTCGTGCCGTTGCTTTTGTCGAGAGTGAAGTTGACGAGTGGATTCAGTCTGTTATCGAAACAAGCAGAAATAATGTTGCTTAAATAAACCTGGGAGAGATTTTATGAATATCGAAGACTTTGTGAGTGAAGATAACCATATGTGCAATTTAGGCGATGATCTTTTTTACAAGATCTTAGAACCCGGAGCGATTTATGATTTACCTGATAATGAATTTAACAGAAAGATTGTTTACTGGTTAAGCCAGTATTTAGTTGGGAATCTGAGGGAACCGCTAGATGCGATCTCTGAGCTTAATATTTTCAATCAGTTTTATGTTTATGAGACATGGTTCTCGCTAATTAAATGTCCCGTCGAAATGAAAAATCTCTCAAAGCGAATAATTCAATACCACATTGGGCTGAGAACTCTTTTGTAAAAATGTAAAGTTTGTTCCCATATTTTAGCTTAAAAATTTACAAATTTACTTACATTATTTTGGTTTTCATTTATTAGCAAGGCAGTGAGATAGTTTTCGAAGTATTAGGTATACATAATATTAACTAGATACACCTTATATAAGGTGCGAAAATTTCCGCACTCACATTATTGATTTGAAACAAAAATAAACAAATTAACAACTATTATTTTTGTAAAAAACAATAGTGTTATTTATAAATATATATCACCTATATATTAATGTAAATTTTAAAGGAGATGATGTGAAAAAATACAGCGTTAATTCTTTTGTTTTTGAAAGTGGAGAAAGGTTTTGCCATGTGATAGATAAAGTATCAGGAGAACCTTTATATTATCCAAACCTCTATTTAACTACACAAGTCAGGAACAGATCAAAGTCGATCAACACGATGGAGGCTATTGGCGGAAATCTGGCATTACTATATCGATTTTTTTCTCTCAGGGGAATAGATATCAGAGAGAGAATAGCTACATTACAATTTCTGGATCTTAATGAAATTGATGATTTGTCTGATTTCGCTTCGAAAAACTTCAAAGACAAAAGAACAACATTTTTGCATGAGCGTAGTGTTGTTAAAGAACCGACAAAATATTTCAGGTTGACCGTTATTATTAATTATCTTGAATGGCTGTGTGAAGTTCACACAATCGGAACTAAGAGTAAAGATAATCAAAAAATAATGGACAGTTTTATTGATAAGCTAAAAAATAAAAGACCATCAAATGAAAAAGGATATAAAAATCAAATCCATGAGAAAACATTAAGCAGAGAACAGCTTGATATTTTATTTGAGATAGTCAGACCTGGCTCTGAACTTAATCCTTTTGCTGATGAAGTTCAGTCAAGAAACCGATTGATTATATTACTGCTTTTTTCTTTTGGGATCAGGGCAGGAGAGTTGTTAAATCTTCGCATCAGGGATATCGATTTTTCTTCAGGAATGATTGTAATAAAAAGACGACCCAATGATAAGTTTGATCCAAGAGTTAATCAACCACTTGTGAAGACTTGTGAGAGAATGTTTTCTGTGGGCAATACATTAATGGCTGAGTTATTTAATTATATTATGCAGGATAGGCGTCATGTGAATAATTCAAAAGGTAACGATTTTCTCTTTATTACATATAAAAAAGGATATTCACAGGGAAAACCATTGTCTTTTTCTGCATATCATAAAATTATTAATATGATAAGCGAGACTTCACCTGAACTGGCCGAACTAACAGGACATAAATTAAGACATACATGGAATTATGAGTTTTCCTCACTGGTAGATGGGATGGATGAGACTTTTTCGGAGGAAAAGGAAGAACAAATCAGATCGTATCTTATGGGATGGAAAACGGGTTCTGGAACGGCGCAAATTTATAACAGAAGGCATTTAGTTGAAGAGGCTCACAAAACTTCTCTTGCCATGCAGAACCAACTGATGGAGGGATACATTAATGAATGATTTAAAATGTCAGGAAGATAGAGTATTTTTAAAAGCAAAACAGTCTGACTATTCATTTTGTATCAATGATGGAAAGTGGAGATTAAACAGAAATAGCCTTGTTAATGTTGAGGCAGTATCTCTTCTCCTTGAATCAAAATTAATTGATGGATATCTGAATACGCTTGCTTTTTATGCCTGCCGATATAGCCCCAGCTATGTATCGAAAATAAATAATGCCATGCATGATTTTATTAGTAAGGTATCCCCTGAATATATTGATGAATCGGTTATCTTAAACTACAGAGCTTCACTGCCTAAATGGAAAATGCAGAATTTAGTGAGTTTGAGATGTTTTTTCATCAGATGGCATTCTCTGGGCTACTATGGCATTGATGAAAAAGTAATAACACTTCTGAAAGCAACAAGGTTAAAAGTTAAAGAAGCAGGGAATATCATAAGACAGGACAACCCGGATAAAGGTACATTGACTGATAATGAGCATGAGACTCTGAATCAAGCTATATACAGTGCTTACAGAAATAAAAAAATAGCACTGCATGAGTTTTCTGCGGCATTGTTAGCGAGTTTTTCAGGGCGAAGACCATTGCAAATCATTTCATTAAAATTGAAAGATATAGTAAAAGAAAGGACACGCAATGGCGAAGTGAGGTTTCTTATAAATATTCCCAGAGTTAAGCAAGGTCTTGGGTTCAGGCAGTCTTTCAGGTCATTGAATATTAATAAATCTATGTTTGATATCCTCAACCAACAAGCCAGCGCCTCTGTTGCACTTATTGAATCTCAAATTGGCAGGGCACTTAAGCCAGCAGAAAAAGATGAGGTTCCCGTTTTCCTTGACAGAACCCATTGTAAGATGCTGGTCGGAAGAGAGAAAATCTTAGACTTACTAGTTTCTGACAGACTTCATGCATCAAAACATACTGTTGATATTATCCTGAAGAAAATCATTAAAAAAGAAAATGTGATTTCGGAAAAAACGGCACAGCCCATGAAAATGAGTGCGCGCAGGCTTCGTTATACCATTGGGACAAGACTGGCCCGTGAAGGATGTAGCGTACAGGTTATTGCCGAACTGTTAGATCACTCTTCAATCGCCAGTGCAGGAATTTATATTGAAAACCTACCCGATAATGCCGAAAAAATTAGTCAGGCAGTCTCTAAGAAACTGGCCTTTCTTGCTGATGTTTTTCTTGGGAAAGTGGAGGGGGATAGAGCCAATGGAAATCATGGTTTATTGACGAAAAAAACATGTTCATCCTGCGTCGATACTTCAACAATACCATGTCATAGCTGTATTTATTTCAGACCATTACACAATAATGCTGATAACAAAGAGGTGATATATGAATAATGTCATTGTATTCAAATCTCACTCCGATTTAGATGCAGAAAGAAATGTTCAGGAATTTATCAGCTTTTGCCGTGGTAAATTAACCGTGTTCGGAGCAGAGCTGAAATGGGATTCGCCTGTCTGGAAAGGTATTGCCATTTTTAGAAAATTGGACACTGGCTGTGGCGCATTTAAAGATGAGTACCTGTTAGATAAAAACTTTGTAGATTTTGCAAAAAGCTATATTCGATATCAGCAGGCACTGAACCCAGTTAAAAAGCCTGGTACGGCAATAACGGTGTTGAAGTGCCTGGAAAAAGCACTTTTACAGGTTCATCAGAATACTTATGTTTATAATACCTCGGTCATTGTTCTTGATGAAGCTTTGCAGATTGCAGGTCAGCATTATGGAAAAAATTTCCTGTATAAATGTGGCTATGAGATTGAAAAACTGGCTAAGTTTTTATCTGAATATCATTTTGTGAAGTGTGGCTTCCTTGGGTGGGTCAATCCGGTCAAACCCCATACTAAAAATAATTATCTTCCTGAGAAAGAAAATGAAGACAGAAAAAATAAATTACCGGATGAGCGAGCTTTACTCGCTATAGCCGAAATTTTTTCCCGACCGGATGAAGAACTCAGTGAGAGAGATCTGTTTACAGCCTCAGCTTTTGCGCTACTGATGTGTTCACCAAGTCGTGCCTCAGAAATACTGGCCTTGCGTGCTGACTGTGAAATTACCCAAAATGATAAAAGCGGGGTAGAGCGATATGGGCTGCGTTTTTATTCCGTAAAAGGCTATGGTGCTACTATCAAGTGGATACCTGACGTAATCGTGCCCGTTGCCAGAAAAGCCATTAGCAGACTGCGCAGACTGTCTGAAAACGCACGCACTCTTGCAGGGTGGTATGAATCCTCGCCGGACAAATTTTATAGACACTCGCTTTGCCCTGAAGTAAGTGAAGATAACCCCCTTGATGTTATTCAGGTTTGCCACGCGCTTGGTTATCCACTAAATGATAAGAAGCAATGTATTGAAAAACTGAAGCGCACGAGTCTCGACGGGGGCACTTCGTCCCTGAATCCAACAGACGGGCATTACACACTGAGAACACTATGGAAAATGATAACTGGATTATTACCTGCGGATTTTCCCTGGTTTGATAAAGAGAAATCAGTGAAATACAGCAATGCATTGTGTCTTTTGAATCTGCATCAGTGCCATGAGCTGAAAATGACAGTTGATTACGTATTATACAGGCCGACCTATGACTTCTTTACGCAGGATATAGAGAAGGCAAGAAAAAACAGACAGGTAATGAAAAATATCTTTGCGCGTTACGACTATCTGGATGATTCAGGCAAAGCGTTATATCTGCGCTCTCATCAGCCAAGGCATTTGCTAAACACACTTGCTCATCTCGGTGAATTATCAGAGTTAGATATCGCAAAATGGTCGGGTAGAGTCAGTGTGATGCAAAACCGAGACTACAACCATACTTCGCAGGAAGAGATGCTTGAAAAAGTCGGGACACTGAAGCTGGGGAATCATCGTTATTGCTACCAGCCCAAGCCTGGTGAGATTCTGCCTGTCGGGACTGGAGTGTTTAATGATTCAGAGAGTGGGGCTATTCACTTAACACCTCATGGCTATTGTATTCACGATTACGTCATCCCCCCTTGCAGGAAATTATCTGAAACCGCCCATTATGGATGGGTAGGGCTTAGCAAAATGAGTGAACAGCAAAGAGAACAAAGCATCAAAAAAATCCGTTCACTCTGGCAAATGGCTAAAGATGCTGTGGATGATGATCATTATGGTGCCGATAGATGGGTTGCTCACTACGAAAAAGTGTTGTCCATTTTAGACAAAAAGATCCCGAAAAATTAAAAATAACTTATAAAAATTAATAAAGTAAATAGGTGGTGATATGGCAAAACATTTAACAAGAAAAGATATAAATAGAATTAAAAGCACTATCCAGACATGGAATGGTAAGTTAACATGGGATTCATTGTGTGAATCTGTAAAACCGCATATTGGAAAGAAACCCACTCGACAGTCATTGAGTATGCACAAAGATATAGTGAATGCATATCTATTGAAAAAGGAAAAATTAAAACACGATGAAAATTCTCTAAAAAAACCTGCTAATCTGATAATTGCTGCACAGAGGATAAAAAATCTGGAAGCGGAAAATGAAATTCTGAAGAAGCAAAATACCAGATATAAAGAACAGTTTACACTTTGGCAGTACAATTCATATAAATATGGACTTAAGCCACATCAGCTAAATGAACCATTGCGTGCAAAAAATGATAATTAAGTAAATTTAATATTACATTCTGTAAATATATTTTTACTGTACTATTGATTTTTAATCTAATGCTGGTATTTATTGAATGTCAGGATGACAAAATAAATTGCAAGGATGCATATTATGGAAAAAATAAATATTCATTTAATGGAAAGGTATCTTCTTCTACTTGATCGATTCGTTGATAAACTCTCTGAATCAGGCTTCTCAGAGCAACAAATTATCGAGCAATCATATCGTTTTTGTGCTGGTTTTTACATTAAATACCAGTCTAAAATTGAAAAGCTAACGTTTTCAAACAGGGAGGTTGTTTTAACTTTTCTGCTACTTTCATATTATAGTCATATAAATAAACTGGATGATAATTTGATCAACAAAGAGCGTATGAAGCATGTATGTTCTTCATTGATTAACTTTATAGTCAGTAATCGTAGCCGAACAGAGAAAGTCTATACTAATGAGAAAAGGAAATATGAGGCTTCTACCCTAAAAAGTGAGTTATTGAAAAAGGATAAAAGGAAAAGATATGGGTTATAGTGTTTGTATGGTTTTCATTGAACTTACTTAATCATACCGTATGAATTTTAATAATAAATTCATAATTCCATAAATCAAATTAATGCTTAAAAATTTTACATACCAAGAACTTTTAGCAAACGATAATAGAGGGGGTGTGTATAACAACCCCCTGACCCCGTTAAGATTAGCGAGCTGCTTCAGCATCGTTCTGTCAACCATCTAATTTATTTGAAAAATACCAATCCTACCTCTCAAGTTAATAACTTCTACTTGATAGCGCATTTTGGCAATTGAGTACAATTTTTTGATTGGATCGTCAATAAGAAAAAGCTAGACTCCTCAGAGTGCATTGATTTTCATAGGGCTAAGATATGACGATTGCGAGGGATAGTACGACTGATGAAATCATTCATGGAAATGATCTCCGTGGAATGGATGATTCTTACATTAACGAAACTTATTTCGAATGCCCATACGAGCTATGTAAAATTAAAGCCACACCTTGTAGTTTTACTATGAAACATGTTAATCAATCATATTTTAGATATGGTGATAAACATAAGGATGGATGTGGTATTCATGATCCAAGATATAAAAACAATCATACTTCAAATGACGAAAGAAAACATAATTCGCCACCTGCTCCGGTTATATCACTTTTAAAAATTGATGTGAAACCAAGAGGTGGTGTTGAAAATGCCAGAAATAGTAAAAATGAAAATCACAAGGATGAAAAAAAAGGTAATGAACATCCTGTATCTTCATCAAGTATTAAGCCAGTCGTTGACTATTACATAAATAATAGCAATCATAATGAACAGCTATCAATCCCTCCATATGGCACGCGATCTTATAAAGATACATTTCAACTTATTTTTTACAAAAACAACATACGTTATTACAAACCTGCTATTTATTATGGTGTAGTCCAGTCTAATATTCGTCTGCATGAAGATTCAGAAAAACATTGTCTTACTTTCCTCGCAAGGGATAAGAAGACCCAAAAACCATTTACGCTTGAAATTGATGTTTCCGGCTGGAATAAAAGTCAGAAGGATGTGTTTTGGAAGGAATATGAAAAGCAAAGGGAGGAAGCTGATAGGTATTATAAGGGACTTAAAGATAAAAGGAATGCTAAAAAATACCTGACGGTTTTCTTTTTTGGGATGCCAGATGAAAATGATAAGTTTCTATTTAAGACAAACCATTTTAAATTAGTATATGTGGCTTTCTTGGGTAAATTTGAACGCTCATATAATGATAGTAATTATTACATCGAAAATGATCTGTCTGTATCATCATTGAATGAACAACCCATTTCATTATCTGATATAGACCATAAAAATCATGAATATAATATTGAAACTTCATTAGATTTTAGTTCTCCTTTGCCAGAGCCAGAGCCAGAGCCAATAAAATCCTCTTTAAAGGAAAATACTGAGACTGTAGAAATGAAGAGTAAAGTTTGGAGGAGGCTGAAAAAGATAATCACTTTTTTCAAAAAGTGATTTATGTTTTCTGTAAAAAAGCCCGTAGGTTTCAACTGCGGGCTAAATTTTCCCCTGGTGCTGGCTTAGTCATTTACCTAAAAATGCCAGTCTTCACGTTGCTTGTTCCAGCATTAAAGATGTATGTGCTGACTTTTTCGCCTTTGAAAGAAACTGTCAGAGATTTAGTTTGTGAGTCTGCGCCGCCTGCAAGCAGTCCCACAACGGGGATGAAAGAGGTTACTTTGGACTGGCTGTTATACATAGTGTATGACCATTGCTCTTCACCATCGATCAAGGAACGGCTGTCAGGTTCACCAAACGATACTAACACGTCCTGTTTTGTAGTTTTGCCTTTAACAATTTTGGTTTTCACACTTTCCTGTGTCTCATTTTTCAATGACTGGTTGCCCACTGAAGAACAACCTACCAAGGTCAGAAAAACGAATCCTAAGGTGATGATTTTTTTCATACAACATTTCCCTTTTTTATTTTTAAATTTTAGCGTTTTACTGACTCAATAAGGTTTCTAAGTTCATTTTCAAATCGCTGACTTCTTCTTTTCATCAACTTGATACAAATAAAACTTCCAATTCTTGAAAAAAGATATGTAAACCAAATGTATTTGTGGTCGCTCCACATGTAGCCGTCTTTAAATCCCCAAGGCAGTGTGAGAAATGAAATAAGTGCAGCAGAACAAAGTAAAATGAAAATAATAGAGAATAGTTTCGAAACAGGCACTGCTCTGTAATACGATGCTGTAGAAGCATTATGGAACAGCATTGTCAGAAAGGCTGGAATAATGACGGTTTTTTTGTTTAAGTTTAATTTATATTCACCAGTGTTTAAATTAACAATGAGCGCATCGGCATATACGACACACAAGTTATCGTTACTATACTTTCGAAGCTCATATAGACGAATCCTGTGTGAGTTTCTGAACGCGATTCCATAGGCTGAAATCTGCTTTTCATCGCCATCATCTGTTTTTACCCAGATCTGGTTTTTGCTTGGGTTGGAATCAATGACAGTGCCAGAGAAAGTCTCAACAAATGTGTAAGTTTCACCAAACAGATCAAACTTGGGGGCTGTAATCTCTGCTTTCCGACGTTCAGAGAGACCAACGTTGACTTCTTCATTGCGGCGTTTCGTGGTGGAGATACTCATACAAGTTCCTTTGTGTTAGATGTGAAATTCATATTCGATGTATGAAGAAATCAGGGACTACAGATAAGATGGTATCTGCCATTTCAAAACCTGCGCGTTAGTTGAATGTGTGAAAAATCTAGTTAAATCAGTTTGTTATATTATTTGGTGTGAAATCTCATTTTGACTGGGTTTACAGGAAAGGCAAATCACTTGTACCGATCGATCAAAGATTAATGATAGATAGTAACTATCAACACTAGAATATCGATCGGTATAAACGATCAATTTATTGACCTGTACTTATCTAAAAAGGCTTGCCAGCCTTACATCGAAAGCGACGCTCTTCTGGGTAGAGATACTGATTCGGTAGGATTTTTTTGGGAGAGACGTGTTATCTCTATCGTCTTCACACCAGTGATAGTTTTGTGTTTTCTTGGGCGTTTAAGGGTTGGGATTTTGAGGTTTTTGAAGATGGTAATAATGGTATTGATATAGGGGATGGTCTCTAACCATCTGAATGTTGAAACCATATAGCTTCGCTTGGAGGCTTCTTTTACTGCTTCGGTTGCAAACGCTTCTTGAGCACCAGCACCTGCTTCTAAGTGAAGCTGTTTGACGGAAGCGTTAGTGAATTCGTCCTGACCAGCAGCTCGGTTATTGAGGATAAGTGCTTCTATGGGGCGGTTAACGTATTCTGTCATGATTTCAGGAGCATCTGTAGTTATGGCCATATCATGAGTTGCACTAACAGATGTTTCTCTGACAGATGATTTCAGTTTAAACAGGTAAGCACTATCACGTTCTTGTTGGTAGTCGATTCTGCTTTGCAAGGCAGACCAGGAATACCCTTTTCCCAATTGAGATGCTTTGAAAGCAATCCCGTTGTATTCGAATGAGAAGCCGTTCATGCGTCCGGTAGAAGCGATGTTCGGGATTGCTCTGATGTTTTGTGCGGCAAGCTGATGCACAAACTCAGTGGTTGACGGTTTATCGGCAAGGAGTACTTCCAGAGCGTTTTGGATGATGGTTTTAGGGCATAGCTCACCAGTCCTTTTCTCCACCATCGCTTCACTACGTGATTTTTTGCGTTTGGGTTTAGGATAGGGCGAAGCTGTGGATGGTGATGCTAAGAATTCCAGACCCTTGGTTCTGGTCAGTGAATAGTCGAGTTCTAGCTGCTGGATGATGCGGGTGCTGATGAGATTTTCATTTTTTCCAAGGTAGAGCTTTCCCGAACTGAGTTCGATGCGACTGGCGATGATATGGATGTGCTGACCGGCCTTATCGTCATGAAGGATATAAGCTCGTAGATGCGTCTCAGAGAAGCCCATACGCTTCATGTAGTCATCAGCGATGATTGCCCATTCTGAATTTGTTAACGCTTCGTTCTTCGGCAAACGAAGCGAATTGTGCCACACTGCTTTAGCTACATCAGGGCGAAGCTGTTTGGTGCCATCAAATTCAGCAATTAGTTCAAGAGCGGAGCCACCCAGCATATTGCCCCCGATTACGACTGGATCACTTTTATGATGTGAACCTGGCTTTAATGCATACCGGACCACACCAGCGAAGCTCTTACCCCTTTTGATCTTCTGCATACCCTTCATCGGGTTTGCTCCATATGTCAGCATTTAGCAGGTGCTGGCGAAGCTCTTCAAGTTGTCGTTTCACTGCGAAAAGCTCTGTATGAGTAAGCTTGCTGTCTTTGCTCTTATCATCGATATGGATCGCAATTCGATTTAGCTTTTGCGATATGTCAGTTAAAGCTATCCAAGCTTTGGTATTAATAGCTGGTATAACTGGAGGCAATTTTCGAAGGGAAGCCATACGAAGCCACTCTCCTTTTCTCATAGAGCCTCGTTTTGTGTTGAGAAGTTGCAGTTCAGTGTTATTTAATCTGACACTGACGCAATGAGAACGAAGCTGGTTGTGTGAGAGCTTCGCTTCGTTAACGCTTCCATTACGGGAATGTTTACTCACAACGATCTTATTAAAAGTATTATTTACGACCATATGAACTCCTTTCATATAATTTAATAAAAGCATATTCCTTATGCTTAATTTATTTATATTGCAGAAGTAAGTAATGTCAATGCAGTGTGTTGATTTTGCTTTTAATTTTTTTCAACCGAAGGGCGAAAAAAACAAGGGGAACTCGAAGAAGCAGCGTAGCGCTTCGATGAGTTAGCCCTTGCTTAAATTAAAAAAAATTTAAACCCATCAAAACTCATGATGGCATTAATTTTTTCTTTTATATTTAATGGCTTAAATAAGTTTTATGATTCTTTGTTGCATGAGTCAGCTTTAATTAGGCTTCCTAAGCTAAGATTAAGTTCAAGGTCAATAAAATTGTTTATTGCTAAACTTAATGGTAGTTAAAAATTTGAAATAATAATATCAGTAATGTTGAGTTTTTGCAGGTTATTTATTAAAATGCTTGATTTCCCGTGATTGTTTATTTATTTTTTTGTTGTATTTGCCTGCAATTTATGTTATTTTAAGAGGTTGTTTTTAATAATGGTGTGATTTCAGATGGCAGAGCTTATTACTGAGTTGGATTGGGATTTTAAAGAAAAGATTATTAGCGATTCTATTCATGGAATCCACCCTTACCCTGCGAAATTCATACCTGAGATCCCTTTCCAGTTAATTAATTATTTAGGCTGTGATAAAAACACTTCAGTTCTTGATCCATTCTGCGGTTCTGGAACAACTCTAAAAGTAGCCCAATCATTAGGTTTACCATGCGTTGGAATTGATCTTAATCCTATAGCTTGTTTAATTTCTAAAGTCAAAACAACTAAAATTCCTCCTAACTTTGGCACGGTTTTTAATGACGTTGTGGCTGATGCAAAATCAAGAAAGGTTGATATTGATGAGTTGAAAAGTATTCCAAATATAAATCATTGGTTCAAGCTTGATATACAAGTTAATTTGTTGAAATTGAAGAAAAGTATACATGATTATTTGGGGCACGATACTTTTGACGCGTTATGTGTTGCTTTCTCTTCCATCATTGTAAAAGCATCGAATCAGGAAAGCGACACACGTTATGCTGCTATAAATAAAAATTTAGCAGCAGAAGATGTATTTAGATTGTTCCTCGTTTCATGTGAGAAACTGAACTCTTCATTATTATACAATAGTAGTGAATTTCCATGTCAAATTATTAATAAAGATGTATTAGCTGTTCAACCATCTGACATTAATTCGACTGTGGGACTCGTTGTAACTTCACCTCCATATCCTAATGCATATGAATATTGGCTATATCATAAATATAGAATGTGGTGGTTGGGCTTTGATCCAAAAGAAATTAAAGAAAAAGAAATTGGAGCAAGAGCACATTTTTTCAAAAAAAATCATCATACTGAGAGAGATTTTTACCACCAAATGTATGGAACTTTACAGCTTATAGATTCTGTTCTTATATCGCATGGACACGCTGCTTTTGTAGTTGGTAGATCCATAATTCATGGTAAAAATGTTGATAATGCTGACCTTATTGTTGAGGCAGCAGAAAATCTCGGCTTTGAAGTTATTGAAAGGTTCAATAGATCCATGAATTCAAATAGAAAATCATTTAATCTTTCCTACGCAAAGATTAAAGAGGAAACAATTGTGGTTCTTAGGAAAAAATAATGCTGAATTTTAAATTTCCAAATTACAAGCTTTTTGAATATGAAAAATTGCTTGCAAAAAAAGAGCTGTCTTTGATTTTCCCATCAGATTTAATTCTTGATTCTGATACCGGTTATCATGTTCAAAAAAATGGTTTAAGTAATGATGAGAAGGAAAAAATCAGAAGGCTAACCTTCCTGAGGTTGATAAGTGATGACGAGAATTCAGTATCGTCATTACAAGAGTTTAAAGAGAATTCCTGTGTCAAAAGTGGGCATACAAAGAGGCAGTCAACACGATACGGGGCACATGGACTACATGAATATAAAGGTAAGTTCAATCCTCAGATAGTATCTTCTATTTTAAATATTTTAGATGTTAATGAAAAGTCTAAAATTCTAGAGCCTTTCTGCGGTAGCGGGACAACCTTATATGAATCTGCATTGAATAATTTAGAGGGGGTGGGTTTCGATTATAACCCATTGGCCTGTTTTATCAGTAATGCCAAAATCTCTACTCTTAGTATGGATGTAAGTAAATTTACATTATTTGCTCACCACTGTATCGATAAAGCAATAGAGTTATCTCCTAAGTTTATCATTGCAGATGACGTTCGTACAATTTATCTTAAAAAATGGTTTCAAATCGAAACTCTTAAAAAATTAGAAACTCTTCGAACTATTATTTATGAAAGTGCTAATATTAAGTTTATAAATCTATTTTTAGCCCTTGTGAGTGATTTAGTTAGAGAATATTCTTTACAGGAGCCTGCCGATTTAAGAATTCGGAGACGAACATCCGAAATGCCGACCACTGATTTTTGGGATGCTGTCAAAATAAAAGTGAGTTCGTTTTGTGCTAACATCAATTCAATATGCAATATTGAAGTGGATTATTCTGTTAATTCCGAAGCTATCAATATTGATATAAGAGATAGTAAATCTCTAAAAGGATTTCGAGAATTTGATTGTGCAATTACCAGCCCACCTTATGCTACTGCTTTGCCTTATATTGATACTCAGAGGCTTAGCATTGTATGGCTAGGTCTGGCTTCGCCTGATGAGGTTAAAAAATTAGATCGTGAGTTAATAGGGTCTCGTGAATTATCACCCTCGCTTAAAAAAGAACTAATGAATTCTTTAAACGAAAACTTTTTTAAGATTCCAGACAGCCTACATAAACTTTGTCTTGACATGTCCAATAGCTTAACTGAAAAAGATGGATTCAGAAGACAGGCAATGCCTTTTATTGTATATAGATACTTCGCTGACATGCAAAAAATGTTTGAGAATGTTTATTCTATGATGAAGGCCAATGCAAAATTTGCCTTAGTTGTTGGTCATAACACAACTACGCTTAGTGGTAGAGTATTTAAATTAGACACGCCTTCATATCTTATTGAAATCGCAAAATCAATTGGTTGGGAGTTATTTGAGGATATTACCTTAGAGGTTTATAAAAGATATGACCTTCATAAGTCAAACTCAATTGACTCTGAAAGATTGATTATTTTGAAGAAACACAGGGCCTGATCGGCCCTGAATAATTATATAATTTGGAAAAATGTTTCGTTATCCAAGAAACCAAATTTCTTACCTTTATGACCGATAGAAGTAGTTGCTTTGGATTTTAATAGATCATATGAGGCAGAGCCTTGTTGTATTATTCTTAGTTGATATTCTTTAACTCCGGTTCTTGTTATACAGGCTAAATCCCCAGGCTGTGCTATTTTGCTATATCGTAGTCTCCCAGTACCAAGCCTGACATCCATGTTATTATCGGCTTCGTAAGTAACTCTTTCTTCGCGTATTTCATTCAGGTCAACATAATTTAAATTGATAAGAGTATACTCTGCAACTTTTTCCCGATCATTTTTTTGATCTAACGGAGGGAAAAAATCAAGAGTATCTTTACTCAGCCATATGTATTGGCTACCTTTACCAGCATCTTCACCAGGATTTGCCATTATACGGTTGGTATCAGTATCAACCAAAGATACTACAAGAGTGCTAAGTTGTTGATTATACATGTATTAACCCTTTGGTAATGAGAGTGGTCTCAATTATATATACTACTTACACCTTAGTACAACTTAATATTCATACAAAAATATCAGGAGGATTTCATGCAAAAAAGTAATGATTTCAATGAATTGGATTATGAAGAGGCTTTTCTGTCAAACTCATGTAAGAGAGACAAAGCTTTAACTTATGCTCTTGAAATACGAAAGTTCGAAATAGAATTATATTGGAAAAGGGCCACTTATTTTTGGACTTTCATTGGGGCAAGTTTGGTTGCATTCATTGCTATTCAATCATCTAATAGTTTATTAGCCGAGTATAGGGGAGAGCTTACTTTATTAGTTGGATGTTTAGGAGCTGTCTTTTCATTCGCTTGGGTTTGCGTTAATAAAGGAAGTAAGTTTTGGCAGCAAAATTGGGAAAACATGTTGATATGTTAGAAGATGATATTACAGGCCCATTATATAAAGTTGTAGCCAATTCTCATTTGGGAGAAAATGAGAGTAGTGTCATAAATAAATTATTTTTAAGTTCAAAACCATACTCTGTTTCAAAAATTAATCAAACAATAAGCTATTATGTGTTATTTATATGGATATCGATTTTATTTAGGGAAGTGATTAAGTTGAAACTTTATGATAATCCTAATTGGTATTGTATAACCATCCTAGCATTATCTTTTTCATTTTGTATTTCTATAGGTTTTGCCTGTAAGTCTTCTATGACTTTTTCTAAAAGTGAATGGGTAAAAAGAAAATAACTTGAAAGTAAAATTATTTGTTTTAGCTCGTCGTTTAATAAAAGATGGGCTTTTCTTCTTTCTTCACAATAATAATACCTGTCATAAATAACTTCTACACCTTTCAGCTTGTGGTTCAGACATCTTTCTGCGACATGTGGGGGGGAACAGACAGCGATGCAAGTAAACTTCTGCAAGTCCTTCGTAAGTCATGGACTGTGGAATATTCAATATTTTCCATTACATTAGGTGGTTGCTTCTTCTTACCTGGTTCTACCCCGAATAGCTTGGCTATCGCCCTGTTGAGGGTATCTTTTCCCATATGCCTCGACTTACTCATCCTGCGGTTAGGGAAGATATAATCAGAACCAAAAGCTCTGACCTTTAGCTCTTTTAACATTTCAATTGCCAGTGGTGGTAGCGGAATCACAATGCCCACTCCTGACTTACTCCTTTCTTTTGGTAAAGACCACTTTTTCTCATCCAAATCGAATTCTGCCCAAGGAGACTCGGTTAGCTCACTTTTGCGAACAGAAAGGAGTAGTAGTAGGGCACAGGCAAGGTAGTTATCACAAGAGAAGCTGTCAGAGTGTTCTCTGAAAACTCTAAATACCTGACCAATTTCTTCCAGACTCAATGCTCTTACTCTGCTTTTTTCGATTCCACCTGCATCATTGACCTTAAACGCAGAAGCTGGATTGTTTAACAATAATCTAAGCTTGATTGCATGGTCGAAGAGTTGCAAAAAGTGCATACTTGTGAACATTGACCTTGATACTTGGTTTGAACCTGGTGGATTATAGTGAATAGGTGCGCGTGATGGTATCAATGATGGTATCATATCCATTGTGGTAATTTTTAATGTCTTAAGATCATAAGAATAGTTGCGATGTTTGAGTCCGGCCTTCGATCTTCATTTTAACTCAACTTTTCCATCTTGTGTCTGGGTATATGTTTTGCCATCAATATTTATAAATTGTTTTCCATCAAGGTTGCCTCTAATAATTATTGCTATATTGTTATACACGCATTTTTCATGCTTTTGATTAGTATCATCGAAGCAGGTATAGTCATCGATAGACCCGTCCCTTACCCCTTTAGGTAGTTCTTCATAACCATTAAAATTCATGATGGTAACTGTAAAGTTATACTGCTTATTGATGACGTGATATTTTTGCTGTAATAATTCTTTGTTATTCATCCACCACTTTAGTTTTCCTTCTGTTGTCATTGGTAAATGTTCTACAAAAACAGCACCTTTATCGACTCTGATTATCTTCGCTGGTCTTACCGCAATCCATATGCAGTATGCAATGATTAAAAAAATTACAGTTGCTACAGTCCTTTTATATTTGAACATTGGCTTCTCCTGTAAGTGTTATTGTGGCTTCAAAATTAGTGAAGAATGGTTTTTGAGCCAAATGCTTTGCACGCTGAAGTACAAACCATATCCTAAAAAAGGAAATCGAATTAAATTTAGGTTTCAGTATATCTTCTCTGTCTAATCCAAAATGGTCCTGTGCTCTGTATTTGATAACCGCAGTATATTTATTTCCTTCAAGTACGAGACTCTCAATTGAAATCTCTGTACTGTTCACGTCATGAACGGTAATACCCATACCATTAACCCAGTCTTTCCATCTGGTATATTTTGGTAAATGACTTTTATATAGATCATTGGTGAAATTTTCTTTGGTCAGTTTCGATTTGCTAAAATCAAACTGCTCGATTGCTCTTTTTATTATGGCTCTGGTGCTGTTCGGGGAATTATCAGCCAGAATTAAGTTTCTGTATGCATTATTCATTGCTGGATTTTGATAATCTCTTCCATTATTTCGTTGCATATGATTGAAAAGATCTTTGATTAGGCCCTGATAGGGTCCCTGAAAAGAAAATACATACGACTGCGATCTTAACTCATCATATAGCATTGCAATGGCTTTTTCTTTACTTGCTGGCTGTATTGAATTCAGATAAGGATGTTTATAGGAAGGACCAAAAGTTGTCCAGTCAATGAAAGTTGATACTTGCCCAAGATGGTAATGCTTTATTAGTGTATCAACATCAATGTCGCCGCTTTGCATATCATCAGCATTTCTGTCATTGAATTTTTTTTGGGTTGAGAAGATTATCAGTCTACTATCGATTGCGTTCATTCGAAATAAATCCCTTACAGTCAAATGTACACCCACTATACAACTATACTTTTGCACTGCAATTAGGACTTTTCTTAACATCTTTTCAAAAAGTCATACAGGATGTTCCTTCGAATGCGGTTTATGTCGCTGTGCCTGTTAAGGTAGGCAATCGCTAACAAGCAAAGTTGATTAAACCTGACTCTCAATAATAAAACTTATTTTCTCTGCAACTTTTTGCAAGACTTCTTTTCTTTCATCAAAATAATCATATCTGTCATAGATGCCTTCAACACCTTTGAGTTTGTGGTTCAGACACCGTTCTGCCACATGTGGAGGAACGGACAGTGAGGCAAGTAGGCTTCTACTGGTTCTTCTCAGGTCATGGACAGTGAAGTAATCAATGTGTCCCATGACATTAGGTGGTTGCTTCTTCTTGCCTGGTTCAGCTCCAAACAACTTGGCAATTGCTCTGTTTAGAGTGTCTTTACCCATGTGCTGAGATTTGCTCACGCGGCGGTTTGGGAAGACATAAGGCGAATCCCATGCTCTGACCTTTAGCTCTTCCAGAATCTTGATAGCGAGCGGGGGAAGTGGGATGACTATGCCAACACCAGACTTACTTCTTTCTTTTGGCAGGCACCATTTTTTCTCGTCTAAATTGAATTCTGACCAAGGTGCTTCCGTTAGTTCACTTTTGCGAACAGCAAGGAGTAGTAGCAGGGCACATGCAAGGTAGTTATCACGAGAGAAGCTGTCAGAGTGTTCCCTGAACACTTTAAAAACATGAGTAATCTCATCCAGACTCAATGCCCTTTCTCTGCTTTTTTCGATTCCACCTGCATCATTGACCTTAAACGCAGAAGCTGGATTGTTTAACAATAATCCAAGCTTGATTGCATGATCGAAGAGTTGTTTCATGTAGAGCAGGGCATCATTTGAGATGGTTGGTCTTCCACTTTCTGTAATTTTTTGGAGAATGACCCGGACATCAATGGGGGTTATCTTCGCCAAAGAAAGTTGACCAATCGTAGGAGCAATATCTTTCCTGTATACCCTTTCTGGGATTTGTGGATGCTTCAACCGCTTAACCAGGTCTTTGTGCCAGTCTTCAAACAATCCATCTACCGTTGTGATTTGCTTCGGTCGGTTAAGTTTCCGTTCAGCAATAGGATCATCTCCGGTGGCAACTTTTCTTCGAGTATCCTCAGCGAGGCTACGTACCTCAGACAGAGATAGATGGGATACCTTGCCAAGTGTGAGTTCTCGTCTCTTAGAGCCGATTGTGTATCGAAGCATCCAATACGCCTCACCTTTTTGTGGGACTTTCAGGTACAAGCCTCGCCCATCTCCAAACTTCCCCGGTTCTCCTGCTTTGATGAGAGCCTGAACCGTCCTGACAGTGAGTGAAGCCATATACCTATCCTGATGAAAAATCGTTGTGGGGGGGTATATGGTTATAAACTGTCAGATGAGACTAGTAAAGCAAAAGCACTCCCCGTTTTACTCCCCATTTATTACTGGTTTTTAATGTACCCAAGTGGTCTTTAATAGACTATCATTTAAATAAAAAAGCCCATTTAACATGGGCTTATGGATGTGAGTAGACTTTGAAAGAATTTACTCGATATTTTGAATTTGCTCGCGCATCTGCTCAATAAGCACTTTCAACTCAATAGCAGAGTTGGTCACTTCCGCATTGATTGATTTAGAGGCCAGCGTGTTCGACTCGCGGTTGAACTCCTGCATCATAAAGTCGAGGCGGCGACCCACCGCTTCCTTCTTCTTCAGGATGTTGTAGGTCTCTTTCACATGCGCTTCGAGCCTGTCCAGCTCTTCGGCAACGTCGATACGCTGCGCCATCATTACCAGCTCTTGCTCGACGCGGTTGTTTTCCAGCTGTACCTGCGCCTCTTCCAGCTTGCTGACCAGGCGCTCACGCTGCCATTGCAGGATTTGCGGCATATGGGCGCGCACGTTGTTGACTTCGGTGCTGACGCCTTGCAGACGCTGCTCGATCAGCGCTTTCAGCGCCTGGCCTTCGGTTTCACGGGCGACGATAAAGTCGTCCAGCGCGCCATCCAGCGCGGCGAGGATTTCAGCGGTAATCGCATCGAGATCCTGCTCCTGAGCCGCCATCACGCCAGGCCAGCGCAGAATATCGACCGGATTAATTTCACCCTCGTCGCTCTGCATTTTTACCCAGTTCGCGGCGGTGACCAGCTGCTTAGCCAGCTTTTCATTCAGAATCAGTTCGCCCTGCGCGCTGGCGTCCGGCTCAAAGCGTAAGGTGCATTCCACTTTACCGCGGGTCAGACGGGTACGCAGACGCTCGCGGACAACCGGTTCAAGGCTGCGGAATTGTTCCGGCAGGCGGAAGTAAGTTTCCAGATAACGCTGGTTAACCGAGCGCAGTTCCCAGGAGGCGGAGCCCCATGCACCCTTGATTTCACGCCGGGCGTAGGCGGTCATACTGCGGATCATAGTCGTTCCCGTTTTGAAGGAGAGATGCGGGGGATTATAGCTTTGGTGGCCTTATCAGGATAGGAATAACCAGGGTTAGCCAGTATAATGCGCAGCCACATTCGTAACAGCCGGAGAAATCATCATGCGTCCAGCAGGCCGAAGCGCCACTCAAGTGCGCCCCGTCACCCTGACCCGTAACTACACAAAACACGCAGAAGGTTCCGTGCTGGTGGAATTTGGCGACACCAAAGTGCTCTGCACCGCCTCCATCGACGAAGGTGTTCCACGCTTCCTTAAAGGCCAGGGCCAGGGGTGGATCACTGCCGAATATGGCATGTTGCCGCGTTCGACCCACACCCGTAACGCCCGTGAAGCGGCGAAGGGCAAGCAGGGCGGACGTACCATGGAGATCCAGCGCCTGATCGCGCGTGCACTGCGCGCGGCGGTCGATCTGAAAGCGCTTGGCGAATTTACTATCACCCTCGATTGCGATGTTCTGCAGGCCGATGGCGGTACCCGTACTGCGTCGATCACCGGTGCGTGCGTGGCGCTGGCCGATGCGCTGAACAAGCTCATTGCCGCAGGCAAGCTGAAGACCAACCCGATGAAAGGTATGGTCGCGGCCGTCTCTGTGGGCATCGTCAATGGCGAAGCGGTGTGCGATCTGGAGTATGTTGAAGACTCAGCGGCTGAGACCGACATGAACGTCGTGATGACCGAAGATGGCCGCATGATCGAAGTGCAGGGCACCGCAGAGGGCGAGCCCTTCACCCACGACGAATTGCTCGCGATGCTGGCGCTAGCCCGAGGGGGCATTGAGTCCATTGTCGCGGCGCAAAAAGCGGCGTTAGAAAATTGATTTTGAGGGCGACGATGAGTCGCCCTTTTTTTTGCGCAACATTCGGGCTTCAACCCTGGTGTCTGCGCAACGCACTTTGCTAAATTTTTAAATCATCAAAACAGGAAGAGGAGCGGATCCATGAAAGCGTACCAGCGTCAGTTTATTGAATTTGCGCTTAACAAACAGGTACTGAAGTTCGGCGAGTTCACGCTGAAATCCGGGCGCAAAAGCCCCTATTTCTTTAATGCCGGGCTCTTTAATACCGGGCGCGATCTGGCGCTGTTGGGCCGTTTTTACGCTGAAGCGTTAATGGATTCCGGGATTGATTTCGATCTGCTGTTTGGCCCGGCTTATAAAGGCATCCCGATTGCGACCACCACCGCGGTAGCGCTGGCAGAGCATCACGAGCGCGATGTGCCTTACTGCTTTAACCGTAAAGAAGCCAAAGATCATGGCGAAGGCGGTAACCTGGTCGGCAGCGCGCTGCAGGGCCGTGTGATGCTGGTGGATGATGTGATCACCGCCGGGACAGCGATCCGCGAGTCGATGGAGATTATTCAGGCTAACGGCGCGACCCTTGCTGGCGTGCTGATCTCGCTCGACCGTCAGGAGCGCGGCCGCGCAGAGATCTCTGCAATTCAGGAAGTTGAGCGTGATTACGGCTGCAAGGTTATTTCCATCATTACGCTGAATGACCTGGTGGATTATCTGGAAGAGAAGCCAGAGTTGGCCGATCTGGTCGCCTCCGTGCGTGCGTATCGCGAAGAGTACGGCGTCTAAGTTGCTACCCGGCAGCAGGCCTGCCGGGTTTCGCCTTACAGAAGCTGTGCGCCCTGCGTGTTGACATACAGGGCGTAAATCGAGGTGCTGGCGGCCATAAAAAGCCGGTTTCGCTGCTCACCGCCGAAGCAGAGATTGGCGCAGCGCTCGGGCAGATGAATCATACCAATCGCTTTGCCCTGCGGGTTAAACACCCGGACACCATCCAGCTCGTCGCTGCCCATCCCCCATCCGCACCATAAATTGCCGTCAACATCGCAGGCGATACCGTCCGCGGTGCCGTTGCCGCAATCAATATGCACCCGCTTATTTTGTAACTGCCCGCCGACAATGTCCCACGCCAGTATTAAACGATTAGGCGTAGCGCGGCTCTCCACCACATAGAGGATTTTCTCGTCCGGCGAGAAGCAGATGCCATTCGGCCCGCGAACATCGCCCAGCACCACTTCCAGCTTGCGGGTTTGCGGATCGAGACGATAAACATTCTGCGGCAGCTGCGGCTCGGCTTTGTGTCCTTCATAAAAACCGGTAATGCCAAATGGCGGGTCGGTAAACCAGATTGAATCATCTGATTTGACCGCGATATCGTTTGGCGAGTTGAGCGGCTTACCGTCGAAGCTATCCGCCAGCACCGTGATGGTGCCGTCGTACTCTGTGCGCGTAATGCGCCGCGTATCGTGCTCACAGCTAATCAATCGCCCCTGGCGATCGCGGGCATGTCCATTGGCGTTATTCGCCGGTTTGCGAAAAACAGCGGTCTCGCCGGTCTGCTCATCCCAGCGCATCACCGCATTGTTGGGGATGTCGCTCCAGAGCAGCATGCGCATATCACCAAACCATACCGGACCTTCCGCCCAGCGACAGCCAGTGGCGATTTGCTCTACTTTTGCACTGGAGACCATGTACCCGCGAAATGCATCATCGAGCGCGACCACGCGCGGATCGGGGTAGCGCGGCGCAGGTGTCCAGGCAGCGAAGCTCTTTTGACTCAGTAACAGGGAAGCGGTAGCGATACCGCTCAGCTTTAACAGTTCCCGACGAGATGTTGCCATCCGGTCTCTCCTTCTTGCTTTTGTAGGGTATCGAAGCGGTGGTTTGTTTCAGGAATAACCAGATGCCTGAAGGAGCGTAGAGAATCGCGAAGGGTGCCACATCTGGCATTGTTACGAATTACGTTGGGCTTTTACACAGAATGGCGGGAAATGCGAATGCAGCCACAGAGGCTGCATAGGGTGATTACTGTAATTGCAGAAGTAACAGCGGCCAGCGCGCGTCAAAATCGTCGGTCGGGCTATATTTGAACTCGCTGCGCACATAGCGTGACAGCATCCCTTCACAGAAGGCCAGCAACTGGCTTGCCAGCAGCGTTTCGTCGGTTGCATACCCTTCGCCTTCACGCATTTTGCGTTCGCGCAGCACCTGGCGCAGCTGCGCTTCGATACGCTCAAACAGCTGGTTAATGCGCCCTTGCAGGCGATCCTGCTCAAACATCAGCGCATGACCGGTCATGATGCGGGTTAAGCCGGGATTGCGTTCGCCGAAGCCCAGAATCAGTAAGACAATCAGACGTAAACGCGCAGTCGTGTCTTTTTCATCTTTTAAAATCAAGTTGATGCGGGTAATCAGGCTATCTTCGATAAACTCGATCAGGCTATCGAACATGCGTGTTTTGCTGGGAAAGTGACGATATAGCGCGGCTTCAGAGACGCCGACCGATGCCGCCAGTTTCGCCGTGGTAATACGTTGGCTTCCATCGCTGGATTCCAGCATTAACGCCAGAGATTGAAGTATTTCCTCACGGCGATTCTTTTTCGCAGTCTGTTTTTCTGCCATGTTCTAAAAAACCCCAGAAAATAATCACTTGTCAGGCGAGCAACCACACAACGGCCGCAAATGCCTGGCATTTGCGGTCATCTTATCGCGTTATAGTGTTGTGTAATGCGTTAAATAGCGCGGATTATTGACGCCCGGAGTGGCCAAAGCCGCCTTCGCCACGCACGGTGGCATCGAACTCTTCCACCAGGTTAAATTCAGCCTGCACCACCGGTACAAAGACCATCTGCGCGATACGCTCGCCAGGCACAATGGTGAAGCTCTCTTTTCCACGGTTCCAGACGGAGACCATCAGCTGCCCCTGGTAATCGGAATCAATCAGCCCAACCAGGTTGCCCAATACCACGCCATGTTTATGACCGAGGCCCGAGCGCGGCAGAATCACGGCGGCAAGCGTTGGGTCGGCAATGTGAATCGCCAGACCAGTCGGCAGCAGCGTGGTGTCGCCTGGCGCCAGCTCTACGGCGTCATCCAGACAGGCGCGCAGGTCAAGACCGGCGGAGCCGGAGGTGGCATAGGTCGGCAGCGGGAACTGCTCACCCACGCGCGGGTCCAGAATCTTAACGTCGATTTTTTTCATCATAACGGGTAACAATCTCGTCCAGTAATAGGTGTCCCAGCAGCGCTTTGCGCTCCAGCGGCAAGCGCTTATCGCCATCTTGCCAGAACAGATGTAATGCGTTGTTGTCGCTATTAAAGCCTTGATTAGATTGCGAAACATCGTTGGCGCAAATCAGGTCGAGGTTTTTGCGGGCGCGTTTCTGCCGGGCGTATTCTTCCACATTATTCGTTTCCGCGGCAAACCCAACAACATAAGGTCGATGGCTGGTGAGCGCCGCAACGCCAGCGACGATATCGGGATTTTTCACCATTTTTATTGTGATTTCATCGCCTTGCTTTTTAATTTTCTCCGGCGCGATCTCGCTGGCGCGATAATCCGCGACCGCCGCGCAGCCGATAAAAATATGCTGCTGCTGGGCGCGCTGCTGAACCGCCGCCTCCATCTCAAGGGCAGTGTTCACATCCACGCGCTGAACAAAGGCGGGCGTAGGCAGCGACACCGGGCCTGAAACCAGCGTCACATTCGCGCCGCGTTTCGCGGCCGCTTCAGCAATGGCGAAGCCCATTTTGCCGGAGCTGAGGTTGGTGATGTAGCGCACCGGATCCAGCGGTTCGCGGGTCGGACCGGCGGTAATCATAATGTTCAGATGTTGCAAATCCTTGACCGGCGAGAAGTGAGCCGCGGCCATATCAACGATGGTCAGCGGATCGAGCATGCGGCCCGGGCCGACATCACCGCACGCCTGGCTGCCGCTGTCTGGCCCCCACAACAGCAGGCCGCGCGAAGCGAGCACCTGTAAATTGTGCTGGGTAGCGGCGTTGCGGTACATCTGCTGATTCATCGCCGGAACAACCGCAACCGGTGACGGCGTGGCCAGGCAGATGGTTGAGACCAGATCGTTTGCCATACCCGCCGCAACACGGGCGATTAAATCAGCGGTGGCGGGTGCCAGAATCACCAGATCGGCCCATTTACCCAACTCGATATGCCCCATTGCCGCTTCCGCAGCGGGGTCAAGCAGGCTGTCGGAGACCGGGTAACCGGAAACGGCCTGCAGACTCAGCGGTGTGATAAAGGCTTTGGCGGCCTCGGTCAGCGCCACGCGGACTTCCGCGCCACGATCGCGCAAGCGACGCACCAGCTCAGGCGCTTTATAGGCCGCGATACCGCCGCTTACGCCGAGGACAATTTTTTTACCCGCCAGAGTTGTCATGATTCTTTCCCGTTGGATTCGCCAGAGGTTGGGGATTTTATCACAATCCTGATGTCGTCGTGCCTATGCCCGTAAACCACTTTGCGAGGCGCTACGCAACGTTGAAAAGTGCCATTCGATGAGCATTCCCGGTTGTGGCAGCATGAGTTTCTGACAGGGAGGTGTGGATATGGCGATTGTGTTAATTCCTCAAAAGCCGCGCGAAAAAATGATGCAGCTGGGCGTTGAGTCCCTTACGGACGTTGAGTTACTGGCGCTATTTTTACGCACCGGCGCGTGCGGGAAAAGCGTACTTACGGTAGCGCGGGAGATGCTAAACCACTTCAGCTCGCTCCACTCTCTGCTCTGTGCCGACTATGATGAGTTCCGGTTTATCTCGGGCATTGGTGTCGCCAAATATGCGCAGCTCAGGGGCATCGGCGAGCTGGCGAGGCGCTCCTACAACGCGCGTATTGCCGAGGAGAGCTCTCTGCTCAGCCCGGAGATGGTGCGGGAGTTTTTGCAGAGCCAGCTGGCGAACGAAGAGCGGGAGGTCTTTATGGTGATCCTGCTTGATAACCGCAACCGCATCATCAAACATGCCCGGCTTTTTTCCGGCACGATTAACCACGTTGAGGTGCATCCGCGAGAAATTTTACGCGAAGCGATAAAATTCAATGCGGTCGGCGTGATCCTCGCGCATAATCACCCCTCGGGTAATGCTGAGCCCAGCAGAGCAGATAAGGCCATCACCGAACGAGTGATAAAATGCTGCCAACTCATGGACATTCGCGTTATTGATCATCTGGTCATTGGTCGCGGCGAGTGCGTTTCTTTTGCGGAACGCGGTTGGATTTAGACCACTTTGCGCGATCCATCGGGATCTTTGTCTGTTCGGGACTTGAGCACACCGCCGAGTCAGCGTATACTACGCCACCTTTGAGAATCTCGGGTTTGGCATTTGGGCCTGGCAATCGAGAGTTCACATAGAACTGCGATGACCGGGCTGTAAAGCCTGACGAGGCGCCAATACCCCATACGAAGCTCGAGCTAATTTGATTTTTGGAGAATAGACATGTCCCGAGTCTGCCAAGTTACTGGCAAGCGTCCGGTGACCGGTAATAACCGTTCCCACGCACTGAACGCGACTAAACGCCGTTTCCTGCCGAACCTGCACTCTCACCGTTTTTGGGTTGAGAGCGAAAAGCGTTTTGTCACCCTGCGTGTATCTGCTAAAGGTATGCGTGTAATTGATAAGAAAGGCATCGATACAGTTCTGTCTGAACTGCGTGCCCGTGGCGAAAAGTACTAAGTACTTAAAGGATATAAATCATGGCTAAAGGTATTCGTGAGAAAATCAAGCTGGTTTCTTCCGCTGGTACTGGTCACTTCTACACCACCACGAAGAACAAACGTACTAAGCCGGAAAAACTGGAACTGAAAAAGTTCGATCCAGTTGTCCGTCAGCACGTGCTGTACAAAGAAGCTAAAATTAAATAATTTTAGTTTTCTTGAACAAAAACCCCGCACTGTCGGGGTTTTTGCATTTCTGATAGCCCGCAAAAAGCCGGAGACGAGATGCCTGAATTACCTGAAGTTGAAACCAGCCGCAGAGGCATTGAACCGCACCTGGTCGGTGAAACCATCCTGCATGCGGTGGTACGTAACGGCCGCTTACGCTGGCCTGTTTCCGAAGAGATCCATAGCCTGAGCGACAAACCGGTGCTCAGCGTGCAGCGACGCGCTAAATACCTGCTGCTCGAGCTGCCGGATGGCTGGATCATCATTCACCTCGGCATGTCCGGCAGTCTGCGTATTCTTCCCCACGAACTCCCCGCCCAAAAACATGACCATGTCGATCTGGTGATGAGCAACGGCAAAGTGCTGCGTTACACCGATCCGCGTCGTTTCGGCGCCTGGCTGTGGACCAAAGAGCTGGAAGGGCATAACGTGCTGGCGCATCTCGGCCCGGAGCCGCTGAGCGATGCGTTTAATGCCGACTATCTGCGGGAGAAGTGCGCGAAGAAGAAAACGGCGATCAAACCCTGGCTGATGGATAACAAGCTGGTGGTGGGCGTCGGGAATATTTATGCCAGCGAATCGCTGTTTGCCGCCGGGATCCATCCCGATCGGCTCGCGTCATCCCTCTCGCAGCAGGATTACGAACTGCTGGTACGCGTGATCAAAGCGGTGCTGTTACGCTCCATTGAGCAGGGCGGGACGACGCTGAAAGACTTCCTGCAAAGCGATGGCAAACCGGGTTACTTCGCGCAGGAGTTGCAGGTTTACGGGCGGGAAGGGCAGCCTTGTCGTATCTGCGGCACGCCAATCGTGGCGGCAAAACATGCGCAGCGCTCGACGTTCTACTGTCGTCAGTGCCAGAAATAGGTGTGGAGTAAAGCCGGATAAGCTATCCGGCATCGAAGCTTACTTCAGCTTATCAAGCAGCGCCTGGTGAACCGGCTGCGGCAGGAAATGCGCGACGTCGCCCTGATGGCGCGCCACCTCTTTGACCAGCGAAGAGGAGATAAACGACCACTCTTTCGACGGCATTAAATAGACGCTTTCCAGATTCGGCATCAGATGCCGGTTCATATGCGCCAGCTGCATCTCATACTCAAAATCCGCTACCGCGCGCAGACCGCGGATCAAAATCGTGGCCTGCTGGTCACGCGCGAAGTTAGCCATCAGATCGCTAAAGCCCACTACCGTGACATTTTGCAGATGCGCCGTTGCCTGCTTCGCCAGCGCAACGCGCTCATCAAGGCTGAACATCGGCTTTTTGCTTGGGCTGGCGGCAATCGCCAGTATCAGTTCATCAAACATCGCGGCGGCACGGGTCACAATATCGATATGCCCGTTAGTGATGGGATCAAACGTACCAGGGTAGATCGCCCGCTTTTGCATAATCAACCTTATTGCGCTTTAGGTGGCAGATAGGGTTCCAGCAGTTGCAACAGAAGCTGCAGAGCGCCCTGGTTCTGGTAGAGCACTTCCACTGCGTGGCGACCGTAAAAATTCCGGTAATCTTCATCGGTCAACAAAGAGGTGATCTCTTTGATGAGCGCATCGACATCGTTTACGGTGATCAACCCATCAGCCTGCGTCAACCGCGCGCAGATATCTTTGAAGTTGAACGTATGCGGCCCCATCAACACCGGGATCGCATGCGCGGCGGCTTCAAGAGGATTATGACCGCCTCGCTCTACCAGCGACCCGCCGACAAAGGCCAAATCGGCAATGCCGTAAAGCAGCATCAGCTCGCCCATCGTATCGCCAACCACCACCTGCGTGCTGGCTGAAGGGATCTCGCCGGAAGAGCGCGTGATGAAACTTAAACCCACTTCCCGCACCATATTCACGGCATCAGGGAAGCGTTCAGGATGACGCGGAACCAGAATCAAGAGTAAATCAGGAAACTGTTTTAGCAAGGCCTGATGCGCGAGCAGCATGATGCTCTCTTCGCCTTCGTGGGTGCTGGTAGCAATCCACACCGGACGATGCGGCGCCCATTGACGACGCAGGGCGACAGCGCGGGAGGCAAGCTGCGGTGTGACAGAGATATCAAACTTCAGGCTACCGGTTACGGTAAGCTGATTGCGTTTGGCGCCAAGTGCGATAAAACGGTCGCCATCTTCGCTGTTTTGCGCGGCAATCAGCGTAATTTTGCGCAGCAGCTTCTGAATAAATTTGCCCAGCTTCGCATAGCCAGCGGCGGAGCGCGCCGAGAGGCGGGCGTTGGCAATCACCAGCGGAATGTTTCGTTTATGCAGCGCGCTAATCAGGTTGGGCCACAGCTCGGTTTCCATAATCAACACCAGCTTGGGGTCGACCTTATCAAGGAAACGGTTTAGCGCGCCGGGCAGATCGTAAGGCAGATAGACATGCTGAACGTCGCCGCCGAATGCTGACATCACGCGCTCGGAGCCAGTTGGCGTCATGGTTGTAACGGTAATAGGTAAATCGGGATAACGGTGACGTAAGGCCCGCACCAGCGGAATCGCCGCCAGTGTTTCGCCGACCGAGACGGAGTGCAGCATGATGCCGCCTGCTTTTAACGGCTTATTGTAGAAGCCATAGCGCTCGCCCCAGCGTTTGCGGTAAGCCGGAGCTTTTGCACCACGCACCCACAACCGCACCCAAATCAGCGGCTGAATGATGTACAGAAGTGTGGTGTAGAGCAATTGGAGCATAGTACGTTGCAGGCTTAGGAATGTGCTGGGGATTTTATGTATTTAGTACCGCCATTGCTATTACTTTTGCTGAAATCGGTCAAATTCACCTCTTATCACGTTATTTGTATCAGTCTTATCAATTTTTTTTCATTTTTATCTAGTTTATTGAATGTTTCAGCGCGAACCCATTATGGCCATGAAGCAATAAATTTTATCTATGGACATGATTTTTATGATCTTTTTAATGGCTTTGTTGAAAAGTGCTTCAGATCGGATTGGTGGTAAAGAAGTGGTACAATAAAAGATCTATAAGTGCGCAATATCAGTGTTCAGGTAGCTGTCGAGCCTGGGGCGGTAGCGTGCCTGTAATTTTTTCACGGATATCACATCAAGAAGAGCCGATTGTGGAAAAGCGATTTCACCGAATTCTGGTTATTAAAATGCGTTTTCATGGAGACATGCTGCTGACCACGCCGGTCGTGAGCACGTTAAAACGCAACTATCCTGATGCGCGCATTGATATGCTGCTCTACAAAGACACAATGCCAATCTTATCCGAAAACCCTGAAATTCATGCTCTTTATGGCATGAGCAATAAAGGGGCGCCTTTAAAGGAGAAGATACAGAACTTCTTCTCTCTGGTGAGTCAATTACGCAAAAATAATTACGATCTCATCGTCAACCTGACGGATCAGCATATCGTGGCGCCGCTGGTACGCTCTCTGCCGGCAAAAGTGAAAATTTCGCAGGATTACGCCCATCGCCAGTCCGCTTTCTGGAAAAAGAGTTTTACCCATCTTGCACCGTTTGCCGGTGAGCACGCGGTAGAACGTAACTTATCGACCCTTGTTCCGCTGGGTATCACCGACTTCTGCCGTGATACCACCATGAGCTACGCGCCCGAACACTGGGAACGTATGCGCAGCGCGCTTAATGAGGCGGGCGTTGGCGAGCACTATGTTGTTGTGCAGCCGACTGCCCGACAGCTGTTTAAATGCTGGGACAATGAAAAATTCTCGCAGGTGATTGATGCCCTGCAAGCCCGGGGCTATGACGTTGTGCTGACCTCCGGCCCTGGCGCGGACGATCTCGCCTGCGTTGAGGAGATTGCCCACGGATGCGCGCGCAGGCCCGTCACTTCGCTGGCGGGTAAAACGCGTTTTCCTGAACTCGGTGCCTTAATTGCGCACGCCGCGCTATTTATTGGCGTGGATTCCGCGCCAGGCCATATCGCCGCCGCGGTGAAGACACCGATTATCTGTCTCTTTGGCGCGACCGACCACGTTTTCTGGCGCCCGTGGAGCGACAACATTATTCAGTTCTGGGCCGGTAATTATCAGCCGATGCCAGCGCGCAGCCAGTTGGACAGAAACAAGAAATATCTCTCCGTCATTCCGGCAGAAGATGTCATCGCGGCAACGGAGAAAATGCTGCCCTCTTTAGAAGGCGCTTCCTGATGATTGTCGCTTTCTGTTTATACAAATACTTTCCGTTCGGCGGCCTGCAGCGCGACTTTATGCGTATTGCGCAAACCGTTGCCGGGCGCGGGCATCATGTCAGGGTTTATGTCCAGTCCTGGGAAGGCGATGTGCCAGCCGGGTTTGAGCTGCTCCGTGTCCCGGTCACCTCGCGCACCAACCACGGTCGCAACGCTGAATATCACGCCTGGGTAGTGGCGCATCTGGCGCAGCATCCCGCCGATCGCGTGGTCGGCTTTAATAAAATGCCGGGTCTTGATGTCTACTATGCGGCCGATGTTTGCTACGCCGAAAAAGTGGCGCAGGAGAAGGGCTTCTTTTACCGCCTGACGTCTCGCTATCGCCATTATGCCGCCTTTGAGAAAGCGACCTTTGAACAAGGGAAAGCGACGCAGCTGCTGATGCTAACGGATAAGCAGATTGGCGATTTTCAACGGCACTACCATACCGAAAGCGACAGGTTTCACATTCTGCCTCCGGGGATCTATCCGGATCGTAAATACAGCCAGCAGATCGCCAATGCCCGCCAGATCTACCGTGAAAAGAGTGGTATCGCGGAGGATCAGTTCTGGCTGTTACAGGTTGGATCCGATTTCAGCAGGAAAGGCGTTGATCGAACGCTTGCCGCTGTTGCCGCCCTGCCAGAAGCATTAAGAAAGAAGACGACACTGTTTGTGGTCGGCCAGGACAAACCCGGGCGATTTGCCGCCCAGGCGGCGAAGGCTGGCATTAAAGAGAATGTGCACTTCTTTTCCGGGCGCAGCGATGTGGCTGAACTGATGGCGGGTGCCGATCTGCTGATGCATCCTGCCTACCAGGAAGCCGCGGGGATTGTGCTGCTCGAAGCGATAACAGCTGGCCTGCCGGTGATTGTCAGTGGCGTTTGTGGATATGCGCACTACATTGTCCGCGCGCAGTGCGGCGTGGTGATTGAAGAACCATGGTCTCAGGCCGCGTTGAACGAGGCGCTACAGCGTGCGCTGCAAGAGCCTGCCTTGCGCGAAGCGTGGGCTGCGCGAGCGCGCCACTTTGCAGACACAGAAGATCTTTATAGCCTGCCGGAGAGAGCGGCGGACATCATTACGGGTGAAGTGAATGGTTGAATTGAAAGAGCCGCTGGCGACACTCTGGCGGGGTAAAGATGCGTTTGCCGAGGTTGAAAAGCTACAGGGAGAGGTGTTTCGCCAGCTCGAAACGCGCCGCACCCTGCGTTTTGAACTTGCCGGTAAAAGCTATTTCCTGAAATGGCATCAGGGCACCGCGTTTAAAGAGGTGGTGAAAAATCTGCTTTCGCTGCGCTTGCCGGTGCTGGGTGCCGATCGCGAGTGGAAAGCCATTCATCGCCTGCATGATGCGGGTGTTGATACCATGCACGGCGTTGGGTTTGGCGAAAAGGGTGCCAACCCTATCAATAAAACGTCCTTTATTATCACTGAAGATCTGACGCCAACCATTAGCCTGGAAGATTATTGCGCCGACTGGCTGACAACGCCGCCGCAACCGCGCGTTAAACGGATGATAATTCATCGTGTTGCGACCATGGTGCGCAAGATGCATCAGGCTGGCGTAAACCATCGCGACTGCTATATCTGCCATTTTCTGCTTCACCTGCCTTTTGACGGCGATGAACAGCGCCTGAAAATCTCGGTGATCGATCTTCATCGTGCACAGATGCGCGCGCATGTGCCAACGCGCTGGCGCGATAAAGATCTGATTGGGCTCTACTTCTCTTCACTCAATATTGGTCTTACCCAGCGGGATATCTGGCGTTTTCTTACCGTCTACTTTGCCGCATCGCCGCGAAAGATTGTTCAGCAAGAAGCGGGCTTATTAGCGAAAGCGCAGGCCCGGGCTGAGAAGATCCGCGAAAGAACAGAACGTAAGTCTCTCTAAAATGAGAAGTGGTCACTCAATGAAAATTGCATTTGTTGGTGAAGCGGTATCGGGTTTTGGTGGTATGGAAACGGTCATCAAAGCCGTCATTCACTCTTTTCAGCAAGATGCCTTTGCGCAGTGCGAAATGTTCTTTTTTTGCCGTAACGACAAAATGGATAAAGGATGGCTGGCGGGGATTAACGCCGCTTACTCCTTCTCGAACATCAAACTCAGCTTTCTCAGGCGCGCGATACATATCCGCAATTTCAAGCGCTGGGTAGATGAGCATAAGCCCGACCTCGTTATCTGCATTGATACGCCCTCCTGCTTTCTGGCAAACAGAGCGCGGCGTAAAAGCAAACATCGTTTTACCGTTTTGTCCTGGCCGCATTTCTCGCTGGATCACAAAAAGCACGGCGACGCTGTAGCCTGGGCTGATTATCACCTCGCGATAAGCAGCGGCATCAAAACGCAGATGGAGGCGCGGCACATTGCGCCAGAGATGATTCACGTCATCTATAACCCGGTTGAACCGCAGACTGAAACGATTCCCGCCCCGAAGGCGGACGAGACAACAACGTTCTTATACGTTGGCCGGATGAAGTTTGAGGGGCAGAAGCGGGTTAAAGATCTGCTTGATGGCCTCGCGCAGGTCAAAGGCGACTGGCATCTGCATGCGATTGGCGATGGCTCCGATTTTGATAAGTGCAAAGCCTACGCGCGCAAACTCAATATCGACAGCAACATCACCTGGCATGGCTGGCAGGCCCAGCCCTGGGTGGTGGTCCGGGACAAGATCAAAAAAGTATCTGCATTGCTGCTGACCTCATCCTTTGAAGGCTTCGGCATGGTGTTGCTGGAAGCAATGTCATGGGGCATTCCCTGTATCAGCGCAAACTGTATGGCCGGTCCGGAGGATATTATTCGCCAGGGCGTGAATGGTTACCTCTATCCGCCGGGCGATATGGCTGAATTTGTGACATTGCTACAGCAGGTCGTTGATCGTCGTACGGCGTTCGAGCCGGATACGATTAAGCAGTCAATCAACGCGTTTTACACTGAAACATATAATCGAAATATGCGAGAGGCGATTCGCTCTGTCCTCGCTGCACTGACAACGAGCATTAAATGAGCCAAACTTATTTTGATGAGAAAGAAGTGATTCTTTCGATAAAGGATTACAACTATCTGTCTGATGCTGACATCAGTACGTTCAATATCGCCTACGGCATTGATAAAAACTTTCTCTATGGATGTGGGATTTCGATAGCATCAATTCTTTTAAATAACAAAGATAAGCGTTTATCCTTCCATGTCTTTACCGATTATATAACCGAAGAAGATAACAAAAAGTTCTCTTCACTCGCTGAGCAGTACCAGTCACGAATTACGGTTTATCTGGTCAACTGCGATAAATTAAAATCGCTTCCCAGCACCAAAAACTGGACCTATGCGACTTATTTCCGCTTCATTATTGCCGATTACTTTACGGAAAAAGCCGACCGCGTCCTCTATCTCGATGCGGATATCGCCTGCCAGGGTAGCGTTCAGGAGCTGATTGATCTTGAGTTTAGCGAGGATGAGATCGCCGCAGTGGTCGCGGAAGGTGATATCACCTGGTGGCAAAAGCGAGCGATAAGCCTGGACTCGCCTGGGTTAGTTAACGGTTATTTTAATGCCGGCTTTTTGCTGATTAATATTCCGTGCTGGACGGCGAATGATATCTCGCGCAATGCGATTGAAATGTTACGCGATCCGGTTGTGGCTGGCAAAATTACGCATCTCGATCAAGATGTATTAAATATGCTGCTGGTGGATAAAGCGAAGTTTATTGATAAAAAGTTCAATACACAGTACAGCATTAATTATGAATTAAAGACGGGTGTAGTAAATCCGGTAAATGAAAGTACGGTATTTATCCATTATATTGGGCCAACAAAACCATGGCATGATTGGTCAGATTATCCTGTTTCACAAGGTTTTCTGCGGGCTAAAAGAGAGTCGCCGTGGAAAAACGATCGCTTACTGAAACCAACTAATGCAAATCAGTATCGATATTGTGCCAAACACATGCTGCATCAGAAGAAGTTCGTTAAAGGGTTGATTAGTTATTTGTTCTATTTTCAAAAGAAAATCGCAAACTAAAAAATACATAGGTGATGCAGTGGACTCATTTCCAGGTATTAAAATTTCTGAATTCGAAGTTTTTGATCATAGCAAAGAGAAAACAACCAACGCTCTAAACATCGCCTATGGAATTGATCGCAACTATCTTGATTGGGTTGGCGTATCAATAACGTCGATTGTAATTAATAACAGCATCAACATTAGTTATCACATCATTTCCGATGAGTATGATGACTGTTTCCTGAAGAGAATTGCCCTTCTGGCTGAGAAGTATGCAATCAAGATCAGCTTATACTTGATTAATGCTGAATGCCTGAGCGATCTTCCGAGCACTAAAATATGGTCGCGTGCTATGTATTTCAGGTTATTTGCCTTCGAGTACTTTAGCGATAGCTTCGATAAATTGCTCTATCTCGACGCCGACGTCTTTTGTAAAGGTAAGCTTGATGAACTGGCTGCGTGTAATCTTGAAAACGTTGCTGCCGCAGTGGTCAGGGATGTTGATTCGATGCAAAGTAAAGCTATCGAAAGATTAAAAGATCCCGAAATCCGCAACAATTATTTTAACTCTGGCGTGGTGTTTGCCAATCTTAAAGAGTGGGTGAAAAACGATCTCACTAATCAGGCATTCTCGATCCTGCTTGATAAAAATAACCGCGGCATACAATTTAAGTACCCGGATCAGGATGTGCTTAATGTATTATTAAAAGATAAAGTCCATTTTCTGCCCGGGAAATTTAATACAATCTATACCATTAAAAGTGAGTTAAAAGATCGTACTCACCAAAACTTCAAGAATATTATTTCAGATGAAACCGTATTAATACATTATACCGGTGCCACAAAACCCTGGCATAAATGGGCGACGTATCCATCTACTATTTATTACCAAACTGCGTTAGCTGCTTCACCCTGGAATGATCAACCGCCGCGTGACGCAAGGACATTTATTGAGTTTAAGAAGCGATACAAGCATCTTTTGGTGCAGCATAAATATATGGCAGGTATCAAAGCAGGTTTTTTATATCTTCTGAGAAAATATTCTTTACATTCAAAATAAAATAATAGCTGGTCTAATTTATGAGTGACAAATATCAAGTTGGGGATTATGTTGTTTTCACCAAAAGTGGTGGTGAAAAATACCTGAAAATTTTTAAATATTTCATGGATTATAATCTCGATGTGATAAAAGTTTTTCGCAGTATTGATGATACAAAAGTCGTACTAATCAATACGGAATATGGAAAGTATATTTTAAAAGTCTTCGCACCTAAGCAGAAAAAAGCTGAGCGTTTTCTGAAGTCTATTTTCAAGGGCGATTACTATGAAGCCTTGTTTCATCAGACAGAACGCATCAGGAAAAATGGCGCTGGTGCAATAAATGATTTTTATCTGCTGGCGGCTAAGAAGACTTTTCGCTTTGCCCACTCCTATATCATGTTGATTGAATATATTGATGGCATTGAGTTAGCAGACTTTACTTCTATTGATGATGAGCTAAAACAAAAAATAAAACTATCGATAGATGAGCTGCATCAAAATGGTATGGTTTCAGGCGATCCGCATAAAGGCAATTTTATTATTCAAAACGGTGAGGTCAGGATTATCGATTTGTCAGGTAAATCACCCTCCCGCATACGAAAAGCCAAAGATCGCATCGACCTGGAGCGACATTACGGTATTGTTAATAACGTGAAAGATCTTGGCTACTACCAGTTTATTTATAAGAAAAAGATACGTAATTTTATTCGTCGGATAAAAGGTAAGCCAGTTCGCTGAAAATTATATGGTTAGCCTGCATTACTAAAGATAAGCATATTGTTAGTCTGAAACGGTAATATGTATTAATCCCAACAGGTTTATTATGAAAAATATTAAATATATTACACATGCATGTGTTGAACGATTGAAAAGACACAAGTCTTCAGATGACATTGTTATCTTTCTCTCTGGGCCTACGTCAAAGAAGACGCCTCTGTCGATTCTTCGCAATCGGGATATTATTGCGGTCAACGGATCTGCCGCCTATTTAATCGAGAATGATATTACACCGTTAATTTATGTTTTAACGGACGCCCGCTTTTTGCTGCAGCGTCGTGATGATTTTTATCAGTTTAGCCGCAGCAGCCGTTTTACCATTGTTAATGCGGATGTGTACGAGGCGGCAGCAGAAGAGGATAAGCGTTATCTGCGCGAAAATTGCCTGATACTGCGCGCCTTCTACAAACGAGAAAAAGGTGGTGCGGTTAAAAAGGTAAAATTCCTGATGAAAAGCCGCCTGCATAAAAATTTGCTCATTAATATCCCATGGTCGAAGAAAGGGCGCCTCGTTGGCTTCAGTAAAGATATCGCTTTGGGATATTGTTCATGCCATACGGTGGCTTACACTGCGATTCAAATTGCCTATTCGTTGCAATACAGCGCAATTATTTGCTCAGGCCTTGATCTGACGAACACCTGCCGCCGATTTTATGACGAAAGCAGTAACCCAATGCCATCTGAATTAAGTAAAGATTTACCCAAGATTTTACCTTTCTTTATTTTTATGCGGGCTAATATTCCTGATATTAATATCTATAATCTTTCAGATGATACCGCAATTAGTTACGACATCATTCCTTTCATTCAACCCGATGAACTTGAAACAAATCATTATAAAAACAGTCAAGAGTTGCATGAAAAAATTGATTTCGAACGCAAAGCAAACACCTTTGCTAACTAATGACTGACATCTTTTGGTAAGAAAAATGCGCCTTGGAACTTTCCACAAGAAGAAAAAGCATTTAATCAATAAAGTAAAAATCAATTTTCTCTCCTTGTTCCTTAAAAACAGAAGAGGAGCTGATATTGATGGCAATAGCATCAAGAGCTGCCTGTTAATTCATGACAACAGTAAGATTGGCGACCTGATTGTTCTCAGCGCGCTTTACAGAATACTGGCCAAAAAAGGTATCACGTTATCGATACTCTCCTGTGGCACAGGGCACGCTTTTCTTAAAGCGCACCCGCATATCGAGCAGCTGTTCATAAAAAAATCAAACAGCCTGACGGAAACACTTAAACTACGCCGCCAGTTACGAGAGCGGCAGTTCGATGTTGTTCTCGATCCCTTTGAAACGTTTCCCTGCTTTGGTCACGCGCTGCTGCTCTCGGGCTTGCGGGATTCGTTCGTGCTGGGATTTGATAAATGGTACAAGCGCTACTATTCGCGTTATAACCCCCATGATGAGCAGTTACACGAGCATATGTCTTCGCGCACGAACGTCATTGTGCGACAGCTTTTCGGCTGCGATGCCGACGATGATTATCGTTACGATATCGCTATTCCGGCCGATGTCGAAGAGGCGGTAAGCGCGTTCGTAGGATCGTCTGACGTTGTGGTTATCAATCCACTGGGTGCCAAGAAGATTTGCCGTCTTTCATCTGAACAGATGATGCTTATCCACAGTTGGTTTGCACAGCACCATCCTGGTCTGAGAATTATCTATACTGGACATCCGGATGACTTATCGTCCATCCCTGTAAACAATATCGAAACGCTGCCTTACCCTGATTTTATCTACACCGTAGCCTTAACGAAGCTCAGCAAATACGTTGTCTCCGTCGATACCGCGCTGGTGCATATCGCTTCAGCCTTTAACCGACCGATGCTGGCGCTCTACCCTCAGGCCCGTACCGTTGAGTATCCCTCGCCGCTGATTTGGGCGCCAAATAATGAGTATGCGCAGCAAATTATCTCGCCCACGCATTTCGTCTCTGATATCGATGCGCGCACGTTAGTTAACGGGCTGGAAAGCCTGATGGCGGGCAGGATGAACGCAACGCAGTAAAATGGCCACACGTAGTGGCCATTAATTCATCATGCTATTGCGAGTTGCGGATCTTATTGAAAAGTAGAAGCAGCGTCAGGCCGCAGATAATGATAATCGGCACGCTTCTCGCCCAGATAAGCACATCGCTTAACCCAGTCCCAATTATTGCAAGGCTGAAAGCAAATAGCCCCAGCGCACGATAGTAGTAGGCAGAAAACATCAGCGCGGCATAAAAACAGAGAACAGATATTACGCCGACAATACCTTTGAGCGAGGCATTTTCTATAATTTCGTTATGCAGGTGGACGTTGATATATATCATCGCAGAACTTAATGTTTTATTTTTTGCGATTAAACTTTCAACCTCCTGTGAACGCTCTTCTGCTGAGCGCCATTTTAACGGAGCTTCTTTAAAGAGCGTCATGCCGGATTCGTACATCGCAAACCGCGCACCGAGAGAGGTGTCACCGTTACCCTGCTGATATAAGTTTATGTCATTAACGGCTGCATCGTATCGTGTGGCAATTGACTGGCTGAAAACAAGGCCAAGAACAATCATAAATGTTAAGAAACCACAAATTCCCAGAAAGAGTTTTTTCGGATTCTTAAGGTAATAAGTGACGATCGTTATGCAGCAGATGACCGGAAAAATCAAAATGGATGAGCGGGTCTGCGTCATCACCAGAGCAGCAAAAACCATTACTGTATTCAGCACAAATAAAAGCGGATGGCTTTTAGGTGTATACAGAATAGATACCGCGCTGATCAAACCAACTAGCATAATGGAGTAAGCGGCGCCCGTTGATGAACCAATGCCAAAATCGATTCTATCCATGCCAAGAGAATGTTTCTGGAAAAGAGCGTAGCCCAGAATAATAAACGAAACGGAATAGAGAAGATAAAGCAGCGCGCTGCTTTTGTACTTAATTTTTGTCGTTGCGGCCAGCAATACCATGAAGAAGCCGAAAATAAAAACCCGCACGGTATTGATGTAGTTATGATACGTCGCCTGGAAGGGCGAGTTATTAACTTTGAAAAGCTTGTACCAGATAAGATCGATAATACCAATAAACAGAATAGACGCTGGCAACGCGAAACCTTTCCAGCTTATATTTGACGATCTTCCTTTGAGAATAAGAGTTAATATCGCGAGAATGCCGCAAATATTTAGTAACTTCATACTCAAATTATTATTTACCATCGCTACCAGAAGCGTAACGGCGCTAAAAATAAACGTACCATATTCCATAATAAAGGCGGCTTTTTCACTTCGCCCCTTCCAGGTTTGCGCATTCATAGAGACTGGCATTCACTTTCCTTTATGCTAAACAGGCTATCTCATTAAAAACGGTATCTGCGCTGAGATGGGCTAAGTCGCCATCACTCGCGCGGCATATATGCTGGTTTTTTCCATACCCGCCAATAAGCCCAGGATCGGTTGGGCCATATAACGTGACATTTGGTCGATCCAGCGCCGCCGTCAAATGACTGAGGCCCGTATCCACCGACACCACGAACTTTGCGCCAGCCAGTGTCTGTGCGACCTTCTCAAGACTCATCTTCGGCAGCACATCAACGTAATCAAACCCTTCCGCTAACCGCTTCGCACGCGCCTCTTCATGAGCGGCTCCCCAGGGGAGCTTTATCTGCAAACCGCTGCCGTTAAGCAGGCCAATCAATGTGCGCCAGTGACTCTCCGGCCAGTGTTTATCATCTCGCGTGGTGGCATGTAAAAAGACGGCGTAGGAGGAAGCTGGCGCAGCGCTGGAGGTGAAATGCTGCGCAATGGCGTAGTCACCCTGCGCCTGCGGTTTGGCATAGCCCAGACTCTTCGCAAAGAGTTCGCGCGTCCGCTCAACGGCATGTTGCTGTTTCGCAATGGCGTGACGGCGTCTATAGAACAGGCTCGCCAGCGGTTCGCGTGCGGAGTGCCAGTCCATCCCATGTTTCACACCATGCGCCAGCCGGGTGACCAGCGCGGCGCTCTTTACCAGACCTTGCGCGTCGATTATGGCGTCGTACTGCCTCTCCTTCACCGCGTTGCGAAAAGCCTGGCGCTCTGCCGTAACAGGCGCGGAAAACCACGCTTTGCGCCAGCGGCGGATCGCCACCGGGATAACCCGGTCGACCGCTGGGTGCCATGAAGGAATCTGGGCAAATCCCTCTTCCACTACCCAATCAAAACGGATGCCCGGAATGGCCTGCGCGGCATCGGTCAGCGCAGGCAGCGTGTGCAGCACATCGCCCATTGACGAGGTTTTCACAATCAAGACCCGCATCGCTTATCCTTCTGCTGCCAGCAACAAACCATTCAACTCATCCAGCACGCGCTGCGGCGTAATATCGATCAGGCTCTGGTGATACCCCTCTGCGGCATCGCCTTTGCGTACCTTGTGGTAGCCGGTGATTAAGCGGATCACACGCGCTTTGTGGGAGAGCGGCGGCGTGAAATCGGGGCTGCTGGGGCCATAAAGCGCCACCAGCGGGCGATCGAGCGCGGCGGCAACGTGCATCAAACCTGAATCATTGCTCACCACCGCTTTACAGGTGGCAATCAGCACCACGGCTTGCTCCAGCTGCGTCTCTCCCGCCAGATTGCGGCACCACGCCTGTTGCTCAATGCTCAGCGCGGTCAGAATCTGATTACCCGCGTCGTGATCTTTTGCCGAACCGAACAGCAGCACCTGATAACCTTCATCAATAAGCTGCTTCGCCAGCTCAGCGTAGTGATAGTGCGGCCAGCGTTTTGCCGGGCCAAACTCGGCGCCGGGGCAAAAACCGATCATCGGGCGTTCAGCCGCGAGGTCGAAGGTGGCACAAACCTGCAGCTTCTCACTCTCATTGACCTGCAACTGCGGCCATAACAGCGGCTGCGGCAGATCTTTCGCCGAGTGCATTACGCCTTTGTCATAGGCCAGCGCAACATAGCGCTCGACCATCAGCGGCCAGGCTTGCTTATCCAGCACTCGTGCATCGTTAAGCACGCCATAGCGCATTTCGCCGCGCCAGCCGGTACGGTGTGGAATGCCGGCAAAGAAGGGTACCAGCGCAGATTTAAAGGAGTTCGGCAGCACGTAGGCGCGATCGTAACGCCGTTCACGCAGGCTGTGCCCCAGCTTACGGCGCGCGCCAATCTCCAGCGCGCCGTGGCCGAGCGGCATCGGGATCGCCTCGTTAACTTCCGGCATGCGCGATAAAAGCGGACGGCACCACGCGGGTGCCATCACATCGATTATCGCCTGGGGAAAGCGCGCCTTCAGCGTGCGGTAGAGACTCTGCGACATCATCATGTCGCCTACCCAGGAGGGTCCAATGACCAGAATTTTCATACTTACGCGTCGCGGTTCAGCCAGGCCATATATTCGCTCACGCCTTCAGCCACGGTTTTAAACGGCTTGTCGTAGCCCGCCGCGCGCAGGTTGGTGAGATCGGCCTGCGTAAACGCCTGATAGCGGCCTTTCAGCTTGTCCGGGAACGGGATGTACTCAATGCTGCCTTTTTGATGGAAGGCAAGCGTGGCATCCGCCACGGCCTGGAAGGACTCCGCGCGTCCGGTGCCGAGGTTAAAGATGCCGGAGACACCGTTTTCCCAGAACCACAGATTGACCGCCGCCACATCGCCAACGTAGACGAAATCGCGCTTGAAGTTGTCGCTGCCTTCAAACAGTTTCGGGCTCTCGCCATTGTTCAGCTGGGTATTGAGATGGAAAGCAACGCTCGCCATGCTGCCTTTGTGCCCTTCGCGCGGGCCATAGACGTTGAAATAGCGGAAGCCGACAATCGGCGAGTTCGCTTCCGGCAGAATGCTGCGCACATACTCGTCGAACAACATTTTTGAGTAGCCGTAAACGTTAAGCGGCTTTTCATATTCGCGCGATTCAATAAAGTCCGAGGTGCGGCCACCGTAAGTGGCTGCTGATGAGGCGTACAGGAAGGGGATTTCGCGCTCCAGGCAGTAGTGCAGCAGCTCTTTGGAGTACTGATAGTTGTTCTCCATCATGTACTTGCCATCCCACTCGGTGGTAGAGGAGCACGCACCTTCATGGAACACCGCTTCAATCTCGCCGAACTCTTCGCCAGACATAATCTGGATCAGAAAATCCTCTTTATCCATATAGTCGGCGATATGCAAGTCGACCAGATTGACAAACTTAGTGCCGTCTTTCAGGTTGTCCACCACCAGGATATCGGTGATGCCTTTGTCATTCAGGGCTTTAACGATATTGCTGCCGATAAAACCCGCGCCGCCAGTGACGATGATCATAACTGTACCTTTGCAAAATGAAGCGTTGAGACAATCTCAGACACGAATAACTTTATCATACCATCACATTGCTGCCCCTTCAGCCATTCCCCGGGAAAGGGGAGGGCTATGCGTGATTTATGCTGCAAAACGGATAAGCAGTGAAGCGTCATCTCGTATCAACGTATAGCTTTGGGTAATATGTGCCGAAATTTGCCCAGTCTGGAGAATTGCGATGCGTGGGGATTTTTATCAACAGTTAACGAACGATCTGCAAACCGCACGTGCGGAAGGGTTGTTCAAAGAGGAACGCATTATCACGTCAGCGCAGCAGGCTGATATCACCGTGGCGAATGGTAGCCACGTCATCAACTTCTGCGCCAACAACTACCTTGGCCTTGCCAACCACCCGGAGCTGATCGCCGCTGCGAAAGCCGGTATGGATAGCCATGGTTTCGGCATGGCCTCGGTGCGCTTTATCTGCGGTACGCAGGATAGCCACAAAGCGCTGGAGAAGAAGCTGGCCGATTTCCTCGGCATGGAAGACTCCATCCTTTACTCCTCCTGCTTCGATGCAAACGGCGGGCTGTTTGAGACGCTGCTCGGCGCGGAAGATGCCATTATTTCTGATGCCCTCAATCACGCGTCGATCATTGACGGCGTGCGTCTGTGTAAAGCGAAGCGTTACCGCTACGCGAACAACGACATGCAGGAACTGGAAGTGCGTCTGCAAGAAGCGCGCGAAGCGGGTGCCCGCCACGTGCTGATCGCCACCGACGGCGTCTTCTCAATGGATGGCGTGATCGCCAACCTGCAGGGCGTCTGCGACCTGGCAGATAAATATGATGCGCTGGTGATGGTTGATGACTCCCACGCCGTCGGTTTTGTCGGTGCCAACGGCCGCGGAACGCACGAATATTGCGAGGTGATGGGCCGGGTCGACATCATTACCGGGACGCTTGGTAAAGCGCTCGGCGGCGCATCGGGCGGTTATACCGCTGCGCGTAAAGAGGTGGTGGAGTGGCTGCGTCAGCGTTCGCGCCCTTATCTCTTCTCCAACTCGCTGGCGCCAGCGATTGTCAGCGCCTCGATCAAAGTGCTGGAGATGCTGGAGTCCGGCGGCGAGTTGCGCGACCGTCTGTGGGCCAACGCCCGACTGTTCCGCGAACAGATGAGCGCTGCGGGCTTTACCCTGGCGGGTGCCGATCACGCCATTATTCCGGTGATGCTGGGCGATGCCGTGGTGGCGCAAAACTTTGCCCGCGAGCTGCAAAAAGAGGGCATTTACGTCACGGGCTTCTTCTTCCCGGTGGTGCCGAAAGGCCAGGCGCGTATTCGTACACAGATGTCGGCGGCCCATACGCCAGAACAAATTGAACGCGCGGTAGCAGCCTTTACCCGCATTGGTAAACAACTGGGTGTGATCTGAGGACGTGAAATGAAAGCGTTATCCAAACTGAAAGCGGAAGAGGGCATCTGGATGACCGATGTGCCGGAACCGGAAGTTGGGCACAACGATCTGCTGATTAAGATCCGCAAAACCGCGATTTGCGGCACCGACGTGCATATCTACAACTGGGATGAGTGGTCGCAAAAAACCATTCCGGTACCGATGGTGGTCGGTCATGAATACGTGGGTGAAGTGGTTGGCATCGGTCAGGAAGTGAAAGGCTTTAAGATCGGCGATCGCGTCTCGGGCGAAGGGCATATCACCTGCGGACACTGCCGTAACTGCCGCGCGGGCCGCACCCATTTATGCCGTAATACCGTCGGCGTAGGCGTCAATCGCCCGGGCTGTTTTGCGGAATATCTGGTGATCCCGGCCTTCAACGCCTTCAAAATCCCGGACAATATCCCTGACGAGCTGGCATCGATTTTCGACCCGTTCGGTAACGCAGTCCATACGGCGCTCTCCTTCGATCTGGTGGGGGAAGATGTGCTGGTCTCTGGCGCAGGCCCCATCGGCATTATGGCGGCCGCGGTCGCCAAACACGTTGGCGCGCGCCATGTGGTGATCACCGATGTGAACGAATACCGTCTTGAGCTGGCACGCAAAATGGGCGTCACGCGCGCGGTAAACGTCGCTAAAGAGAATCTCACTGAGGTGATGGCGGAGCTGGGGATGACGGAAGGGTTCGACGTGGGTCTGGAGATGTCCGGCGCGCCTGCGGCGTTCCGTACCATGCTCGATACCATGAACCACGGCGGACGCATTGCCATGCTCGGTATTCCGCCTTCGGAGATGTCGATCGACTGGAACAAAGTCATCTTCAAAGGGCTGTTTATCAAAGGGATTTATGGCCGTGAGATGTTCGAAACCTGGTACAAAATGGCCGCGCTGATCCAGTCCGGTCTCGACCTCTCACCCATCATTACCCACCGCTTCGGGATCGATGAATTCCAGCAGGGGTTTGACGCGATGCGTTCGGGTCAATCCGGCAAAGTCGTGCTGAGCTGGGATTAAAAGAGTAAGGGCCAGATAATGGCCCTTTTTTCTGCGATAAATCTCAAAACACATTTATTAAATGTAAACTTTTGTCAGTGTCATAAATTCTTCGCAATTCCGCAATACTCTTATTACGCCCTTTAACTCCCCCGGCTACTCTGAATATTCTTAGATCACATCGTCGATGAAACTTAATCGCAACCGCTGTGTCTGAGAATTTACCTACTCAATCTGACCGACCTTAATTTTTTCTTAATTAAAACAATTTAAAAATAGTCACTGTAATGACAATGAATCAGGTAATTAATGATGAATAGCCCTGGTAAGCTTAGCGTTATTATCCCCCTCTACAATGCGGGCGATGACTTTGTACCTTGCATGGAATCCCTGTTAGCGCAAACCTGGACGGCGCTTGAAATCATCATTGTTAATGATGGTTCGACTGATAATTCTGCTGAAATAGCAGAGCGTTACGCAAAGAAGTATTCGCATATCCAGCTTATTCATCAGTGTAACGCCGGTGCCTCGGTGGCACGTAATCGTGGCTTAACGTATGCCACAGGTGAATACATCGCTTTCGTCGATGCCGATGATATTGTCTATCCTCAAATGTATGAAACGCTGATGAAAATGGCGCTGGAAGACGATCTGGATGTCGCGCAGTGTAACTCGGACTGGTGCGATCGGCAGAACGGCAGCACCTGGCAATCCATTCCGCTGGATCGTATTCGTTCTACCGGCGTACTCAGCGGGCCTGACTGGTTAAGAGTGGCGCTGGCAAGCCGCCGCTGGACGCACGTGGTCTGGATGGGTGTTTATCGCCACGATGTCATTAAGCAAAATCGTATTGAATTTATTCCCGGGCTGCATCACCAGGATATTATCTGGAGCACCGAATTTATGTATAACGCCAAACGCGTGCGTTATACCGAACAATCGTTATATAAATATTTTCTCCATGGCTGTTCGGTCAGCCGTCTGAAGCGCCAGGGATTAAAGAACCTCGCCTATCAGCGTCATTACATGAAAATTACGCGCCTGCTGGAGAAATTGAATCGCGATTACGCTGACCGCATTACGATATATCCCGAATTCCACCAACAAATTACTTATGAAGCACTCCGCGTATGCCATGCCGTGCGAAAAGAGCCGGATGAAATAATTCGCAAGCGCATGATTGCCGAAATATATGCATCAGGAATGTTTAAACGTCTGGTCACTAATGTGCGCAGCCCTAAGCTCGCTTATCAGGCGCTGCTGTGGTCACTTCGTCTGTACAAATGGCGGGACAAGACGACGTCACACCATCGTCTTGCCCGTAAAGCGGTGAAAATCTACTAGAGCGCTGCTTACTTCCGGCCCCAGCCCTGCCACTGGTGCTGGAAGTACTGTACCAGCGTACTTTCGCTGATGCTCTCTCCCACCACGCTAAAGAAGCGGCTGGCATTCACCGGCTCTGGCTTCTGCTTCGCTTTACACACCTTCGCCACGCGGAACGGATTACGTGGCGACTGCGGCTGTGCGTCAGGTTTGGCAGGCGTTGAGTTGTCGACCTGCGGCTCATGAAGCAGATCGCTCGGTCGCACCAAAGTTATGTCAGAGGGTAAGTTTGCCAGCGCCTGCTGCAACACGCGTACGGTCGCCGGATGCGGGTGTCCAATGGCGATAGCCGAGCCGTTACGGCGCGCCAGCGCGACGGCACGGTCGAACTGACGGCGAATATCACCCTCATTCTGCGTATCATCGAGGAACACTTTGCGCTTAATCACCTTCACCCCGGTGCCGGAAGCTGCGCGCATCGACTGGCTATTGCCGATGGTCATGCTGTCGAGGAAGTAGAGGTTATAGCGCTCCAGCGCCTGCATTACTTTCTGCATGCCAAACAGGCTGGAGGTCATGGCGCTGCCCATATGGTTATTCAACCCGACGGCATAGGGCACCTTATTCACGGCGTCACTGATAATGCGCTCAATCTCTGCGCTGCCCATCTCCGGGCGCAGGGTATCTTTTTCCAGCGGCTGTTTGCTGAGCGGTGCCATCGGCAGATGGATCAGCACTTCGTGGCCACTATTATGCGCTTTGGTCGCCATGTCGCGGGCGTGGGTGGCATTGGGCAGCACCGCGACGGAGACCGCCTGCGGCATGGCCAGCACCTGGTTTTCTGTCTGGGGACGGTAGCCAAAATCGTCGATAACGATGGCCAGTTTGCCGGCAAACACCGGCGAGGAGAGCGCCAGCACGCTGGCAAGAGTAATCACGATGCGGCGAAGTTGAAGCAAACCTATCTTCCCAACCACGGCTGTGGATTGACCGCCTGGCCCTGACGGCGAATTTCAAAATAGAGTGAAGGCCGGCCCTGACCACCACTGCTCCCAACGAGAGCTATCGGCTGGCCTGCGCGCACCTGCGCGCCAACGCTAACGAGGGCGCTTTGGTTATAACCATAAAGGCTCATATCACCTTTGCCGTGCTCAACGACGACCACCAGGCCATAGCCCTGCAGCCAGTCGGCGAGGATCACGCGTCCGTCGGCGATGGCTTTAACTTCGCTGCCTTCAGACGCACCGATAACAATCCCTTTCCACCGTAGCTCACCCTGCAACTGTTCGCCATAACGGTGGAGCAACGGGCCGCGAACGGGCCATATCGCGCGGCCTGCTGGCGAGCCTAAGCCGCCGGTGCGGGACATCAGTGAGCGTTCGCTCTCGGTTGGCTTATAGGTGGTGCCTTTGCGGCTGGCCTCGCTCTGCCGCTCACGCACCGCCTGCGCTTCACGGGCTTCGCGCTCGGCGCGGGCTTTTGCTGCCGCCTCCGCGCGGGCAAGGCGATCGCGCAGACGTGATTCGTTAGCGCGCATCTCGCTAAGCTGTTGCTGGCCTTCCTGAATTGAGGATTCAAGCCCGGCAAGGGTCTTTTTACGCTCGTTTCGTGCCTGCTCCAGCTTCGCCTGCTGCGCTTTCTGCTCATAGAGCAGGGTCTGCTGCTGGCTCTGCTTCTCTTCCAGCTCGGCTTTCTGCGAGGTGACCTCTTCACGTGTCTGCTTGAGCTGCGCGATGGTCTCCTGGCGCGCCTGGTTGAGATAACCGAAATAAGCCTGCAAACGCTGACCGCGCTGGCTCTCTTCACCACTCAGCAGAAGCTGGATACCGCTGTGCTCGCCCTGGCGAAACGCGGCATCCAGCTGCGCGGCAAGATTGCGCTCCTGCGACGCGCGCTGACGCTCCAGTTTGGCGATGGAGGCGTTCATCTCATCAATCTGTTTATTGAGTTCTGCCAGCGTGTTTTCGGTTTCGTGCAGCTGGCGGGCGGCAGCGGAGATGGCCTCCTCCTGCGCTTTCAGCTGTGCGAGCAGGCCTGCGCGCTGCTGCTGCTGTTGGCGAACCGCGCGCTCTTTGGCGGCGATATCGGCCTGGATGGATTTGAGCTGATCGCGGTCATCCGCGTGGGCGGGAACGGCGCACAGCAAAGCGCCAGCGCTGAGTGCGCTGGCGCAGAGCAGAGGTCGGAGCCCGACCCATGTAATTGAAAAAATCGCCTTTCCCCTCATGGGGAGCGATTATTCCACGATGAACAGCGGCTTACCAGTCATCTCTTGCGGGATTTCCTCACCCATCAGCGACAGCATGGTCGGCGCGATGTCGGAAAGTTTGCCACCGGAGAGCGCTTTCACCGTTTTCTCACCCACATAAATCAGCGGAACCGGCAGATTGGTGTGTGCCGTATGCGCCTGGCCGGTTGAGGGATCGCGCATCTGCTCGGCGTTGCCGTGGTCGGCGGTGATCAGCAACTGCCCGCCCACCGATTCAACGGCGCGGGTGACCTGCGCAATGCAGTTATCCAGCGCTTCCACGGCGGCGACCGCCGCATCAAACACACCGGTATGGCCAACCATATCGCCATTCGGGTAGTTACAGATGATGGTGTCATATTTGCCGCTGGTAATGGCGGCGACCAGTTTTTCCGTCAGTTCGGCGGAGCTCATCTCCGGTTGCAGATCGTAAGTAGCAACTTTGGGTGAGTTGATCAGGATGCGGTCTTCGCCCGGGAACGGCTCTTCAACGCCACCGTTAAAGAAGAAGGTGACATGGGCATACTTCTCCGTTTCGGAGATGCGCAGCTGGGTGCGGTTTTTCTTCGCCATCCACTCGCCGAGGGTGTTAGCAAGCGAGGTCGGCGGGTAGGCCACGGCGGTTTTGATGTCGGCGGCGTATTCGGTCAGCATCACGAAATCGAGCTTCACGACTTTCTTACGCGGGAAGCCGTCAAAATCGGTGTTAACAAAGGCACGAGTGATTTCACGGGCGCGGTCGGCGCGGAAGTTCATGAAAATCAGCGCGTCGCCATCTTCCATCGCCGCATCGGGCTGGCCAGCGGCGCGAATAACCGTCGCCTTCACAAACTCGTCGTTTTCGTCGCGGGCGTAAGCGGCTTGCAGCCCGGCAACGGCGCTGTCGAAGGTGAACGCGCCTTTGGCCTGTGTCATCAGGTCGTAAGCCTGTTCGACGCGATCCCAGCGGTTGTCGCGATCCATGGCGAAGTAACGACCAATAATGGACGCCACGCGGCCTTTACCAAGGGCGGCGAATTTCTCTTCAAATTTTTTCAGCGAGGATTCCGCGCTGCGCGGCGGCGTATCGCGGCCATCGAGGAAGGCGTGCAGGTAGATTTTTTCTGCGCCACGTTCAGCGGCCAGTTCGACCATCGCCATAATGTGATCTTCATGGCTGTGCACGCCGCCTGCGGAGAGCAGGCCCATAATGTGCACCGCTTTGCCGGCGCTGACTGCCTTATCCACCGCGCCGCGCAGCACCGGGTTAGTAAAGAAGGTGCGCTCTTTAATTTCAACGTCCAGGCGGGTTAAGTCCTGGTAGACGATTCGCCCGGCACCGAGGTTGACGTGCCCGACCTCGGAGTTGCCCATCTGGCGATCCGGCAGACCCACTTCCAGCCCGGAGGCGTCGATCAGGGTGTGCGGACGATTAGCCCATAGGCTATCCATCACCGGGGTTTTAGCGTTGAAAATGGCGTTATCTTGCTGATCTTCGCGATAGCCGTAGCCATCGAGAATCACCAGTACCATAGGTTTTTTTGAAACCGACATTGCGACAACCTCATGCTCTGAAGATAAAAATTTGCGTAATTTTACTACAGCTGAATCGATCAAATAGCCGCAGAAGATCAAAGAAAGGGGTCACCTGAGGGGGTGTTTTACATCGCTTTGTTTATTTTTTTCGTAACACGCCGCAGAAAATGCAATCCATCGCGCTCGCTGGCTGTATTTGCCTAACTGCGCAGGTATACTCCTTGCTGGTTTTTAATCACTTAGTCGGGAGCTGTTACCCCAGATGCAAGAAATTATGCAATTTATTGGACGCAACCCGATACTCTGTATCGGCTGGCTTGCGTTGTTCGCCGCGGTGTTATACACGACCTTCAAAGGCGTCGCGTCGAAAGTGAAAGTGATTTCCCGTGGCGAAGCCACGCGCCTCATCAACAAAGAAGATGCGGTGGTTGTGGACTTACGTCAGCGCGATGATTTCCGTAAAGGTCATATCGCTGGCGCGGTGAATTTGCTGCCAGGCGAGATCAAAGCCAATAATGTAGGTGAGCTTGAAAAACGTAAAAGCACGCCGATTATTGTTGTAGACGGTACCGGCCTGCAGGCGCAGACCCCGGCAAACGAGCTGGTAAAAGCCGGTTTCGAGAAAGTCTTTGTGCTTAAAGACGGTGTATCCGGCTGGGTCGGCGAAAATCTGCCGTTAGTACGCGGTAAATAATTTATCCGGTGAGCTTCGGCTCACGGGTAAAACCAGGAGAAGAGATATGGCCAATATTGAGATCTACACTAAAGCAACCTGCCCGTTTTGCCACCGCGCAAAAGCGCTGCTGAACAGCAAAGGCGTTGATTTTGCCGAGCTGCCGATTGACGGCGACATGGTAAAACGTGAAGAGATGATTCAACGTAGTGGCCGTACCACGGTTCCGCAGATCTTTATTGATGCACAGCATATCGGCGGCTGCGACGATTTATTTGCGCTGGATGCGCGTGGCGGATTGGATCCGCTGTTAGGTTAATGCTTTCTAAGCACTACAACACTTAAGGGTTACTTATTCATGTCTGAGCTAAACAACACCGAAATGACTTTCCAGATTCAGCGTATCTACACGAAAGATATCTCTTTCGAAGCGCCGAATGCGCCGCACATCTTTCAGAAAGAGTGGCAGCCGGAAGTCAAACTGGACCTCGACACCGCGTCAACGCAGCTGGCGGACGGCGTGTATGAAGTGGTTCTGCGCGTAACCGTAACCGCCTCACTGGGCGAAGAGACCGGCTTCCTGTGCGAAGTACAGCAGGGCGGCATCTTCTCTATCGACGGTATCGAAGGCACCCAGATGGCGCACTGCCTGGGCGCATACTGCCCGAACATCCTGTTCCCGTATGCCCGTGAATGCATCACCAGCCTGGTTTCCCGCGGTACATTCCCACAGCTGAACCTTGCACCAGTCAACTTTGATGCGCTGTTCATGAACTACCTGCAACAGCAGACTGGCGAAGGTGCCGAACAACATCAGGATGCCTGATGAACGCACTTAATGCTGCAATGACTGTGATCGGTGCCGGCTCTTACGGCACCGCTCTTGCCATCACGCTGGCAAGAAATGGCCACCAGGTTGTGCTGTGGGGCCATGACCCGAAACATATCGCGACGCTGCAACGCGACCGTTGCAACGTGGCGTTCCTGCCCGATGTACCTTTCCCCGACACCCTTGAGCTTGAGAGCGACCTTGCCCGCGCGCTGGCCGCCAGCCGTGACATTCTGGTGGTTGTGCCAAGCCACGTCTTTGGCGAGGTGCTGGCACAGATCAAACCGCTGATGCGCAGCGATGCGCGCATTGTCTGGGCGACAAAAGGGCTGGAGGCGGAAACCGGGCGTCTGTTACAGGACGTGGCGCGTGAAGTCTTAGGCTCCTCTATTCCGCTGGCGGTGATCTCCGGCCCGACCTTCGCTAAAGAGCTGGCGGCGGGAATGCCGACGGCAATCTCTTTAGCCTCCACCGACCCGCAGTTTGCCGACGATCTTCAGCAACTGCTGCACTGCGGCAAGAGCCTTCGCGTCTACAGCAACCCGGACTTCATTGGCGTGCAGCTTGGCGGCGCGGTGAAGAACGTGATTGCGATTGGCGCAGGCATGTCTGATGGCATCGGCTTTGGCGCGAATGCGCGCACGGCGCTCATCACACGCGGTCTGACGGAGATGTCGCGGCTTGGCGCGGCGCTGGGTGCCGATCCTGCTACCTTTATGGGCATGGCGGGGCTGGGCGATCTGGTGCTGACCTGTACCGACAATCAGTCGCGTAACCGCCGTTTTGGCATGATGCTCGGTCAGGGCATGGATGTCGAAGGCGCGCAGGAGAAGATAGGCCAGGTGGTTGAGGGCTATCGCAATACCAAAGAAGTGCGCGCGCTGGCGCACCGGTTCGGCGTCGAAATGCCAATAACCGAGGAAATTTATCAGGTATTGTATTGCGGAAAAAATGCGCGCGAGGCAGCATTAACGCTGTTGGGCCGCGCCCGCAAGGATGAGCAATAAGCGGCTAATCGCAGGGATTCTCATCACTATCACGTCAAGGCTGGCTGAGTCCGGCCTTGCTTTTATTTCGTCTGGAGTAAGCAATGCCGTGTGAAGAACTGGATCTGGTCTGGAAAAATATCAAAGCCGAAGCCCGCGCGCTGGCGGACTGTGAACCGATGCTGGCCAGTTTTTATCACGCAACCCTACTCAAGCATGAAAACCTCGGCAGTGCCCTGAGCTATATGCTGGCGAACAAGCTGGCGTCGCCGATTATGCCCGCCATCGCCATCCGCGAAGTGGTGGAAGAGGCCTACGCCGCAGACCCGGAGATGATCGCTTCTGCCGCCTGTGATATTCAGGCCGTGCGCACCCGCGACCCGGCGGTGGATAAATACTCAACGCCGCTGCTCTACCTGAAAGGGTTCCACGCCCTGCAGGCGCACCGTATTGGTCACTGGCTGTGGACGCAGGGCCGCCAGGCGCTGGCGATTTTCCTGCAAAACCAGGTCTCAGTGAGCTTCCAGGTTGATATTCACCCGGCAGCGACCATCGGTCGCGGCATCATGCTCGACCACGCCACCGGCATTGTGGTGGGTGAAACGGCGGTTATCGAAGATGACGTGTCGATTCTGCAGTCGGTTACCCTCGGCGGGACCGGCAAAACCAGCGGCGATCGCCATCCGAAGATCCGTGAAGGGGTGATGATTGGCGCAGGGGCGAAGATCCTCGGCAATATCGAAGTGGGGCGCGGCGCGAAAATCGGTGCCGGCTCCGTGGTGTTGCAGCCCGTACCGCCGCACACCACCGCCGCAGGCGTTCCGGCGCGCATTGTCGGCAAGCCAGAGAGCGACAAGCCGGCGATGGATATGGATCAGCATTTTAATGGAGCCAATCACGGGTTTGAGTACGGCGACGGTATCTAATTTCTGGCTATTTTACTCGCCAGCCTGAACCCGGGCAGTGCTCAAAATCCTCACGTACTACGTGTACGCTCCGGTTTTTCCGCGCTGTCCGTCTCCAGCCTGCCTTCGCCAATAACGCCAGAAGTGCGGTAGGTTGATGCGCGCTACCCGCTACCCGCTACCCGTAGGCCGGATAAGGCGTAGCCGCCATCCGGCAATTCAATCCCAAACCTCACATCAGCTGCGCAACACCGCGCCGGGATATCCGAGCTGGCGCCAGGCTTCATACACCACTACCGATACCGCATTGGAAAGGTTCATGCTGCGGCTGTCCGGCATCATCGGAATACGGATCTTCTGCTCCGGCGGCAGCGCATCAAGAATGGTAGCGGGCAGGCCGCGGGTTTCCGGGCCGAACATTAAATAATCCCCATCGGCAAACGACACGGCGCTGTGCGCGGGCGTCCCTTTGGTGGTCAGCGCAAACAGGCGCTGAGGCTGAGCGGCGGCCATAAAGGCGTCGTAATCAGCGTGGCGCTGCACGGCGGTGAATTCATGGTAATCCAGCCCTGCACGGCGCAGGCGCTTATCGTCCCAGGTAAAGCCCATCGGCTCGATGATATGCAGACGAAAGCCGGTGTTAGCGCACAGGCGGATAATGTTCCCGGTATTGGGCGGGATCTCAGGTTCAAATAAGACAATGTTCAGCATGCAGCCCCCTTAATAGCGGGGGCAGGATAGCACTCTCCCCAGGGCGGGGAGAGCATTTTTTACTACGCCGCATCGCCGTGCGACAGCGGTGCCAGCGCGGCGGGGATCTCGCTCTGCGCCTGCACTAACGAGTCCTTGCTAATTTCGCGAATCGATTTCGCGCCGGTCAGCGTCATCGCCACGCGCATCTCTTTTTCAATCAGATCCAGCAGGTTAGCCACCCCCTGTCGGCCATGTGTCGCCAGCGCATAGAGATAGGCGCGGCCAAGCAGCACGGTGTCTGCGCCGAGCGCAATCATCCGCACCACATCAAGGCCGTTACGAATCCCGCTATCCGCAAGAATGGCAATATCGCCCTTCACCGCGTCGGCAATCGCTGGCAGCGCGCGCGCCGAAGAGAGCACGCCATCCAGCTGGCGACCGCCGTGGTTAGAGACGACAATCCCATCCGCGCCAAAACGCACCGCGTCGCGGGCATCTTCCGGATCGAGGATCCCTTTGATCACCATTGGGCCATCCCAGAATTCGCGGATCCACTCCAGGTCCTTCCACGAGATAGAGGGATCGAAGTTGTTTGCCAGCCAGCCAATATAATCCTCCAGCCCGGTTGGCTTCCCGAGGTACGCAGAGATATTGCCCAGGTCGTGAGGACGACCATTGACGCCCACATCCCATGCCCACTGCGGATGCATCACTGACTGCCAGTAGCGGCGCAGTGCGGCGTTTGGCCCGCTCATCCCGGAGTGCGCATCGCGATAACGCGCGCCGGGCGTTGGCATATCGACGGTAAAGACCAGCGTGGAACAGCCCGCTGCCTTTGCCCGCTCCAGCGCATTACGCATAAAGCCGCGATCGCGCAGCACGTAAAGCTGGAACCACATCGGGCGCTTAATGGTTGGTGCCACCTCTTCAATCGGGCAGACGGAGACGGTCGACAGGGTAAAGGGGATGCCTTTGGCATCTGCTGCGCCTGCGGCCTGCACTTCGCCGCGACGGGCATACATCCCGCATAGCCCGACGGGTGCCAGTGCGACCGGCATTGAAAGCTGTTCCTTGAACAGCGTGGTCTCAAGGCTCAGGTCGGACATATTCTTCAGCACTCGCTGGCGGAGCGCGACCTGTGATAAATCCTCGACGTTGCGGCGCAGGGTGTATTCGGCGTAAGCGCCACCGTCGATATAGTGAAACAGGAACGGCGGCAGAACGCGTTTTGCCGCGGCGCGATAGTCGCTGGCTGCGGAAATAATCATGCTTTTTTCTCCCTTAAATGAATCAGTTGCTCGTCGGGCAGGCGGGTAATGCGCGCCTGGCGGGCCCGGTCTTCGTCAAACTGGCGAATCGTGGTGTGGACGAAAGCGAGGTGCGCCATCATCGCCTGACGCGCACCCTCCGCATCGCCCGCAAGAATGGCATTCATCACCGTGCGGTGTTGCTCCGTAAGCCGGGCGAAAACCGGCGGAACAAGGTACATGCGCTGGCGGCTCTGCTTGACCGAGGATTGCAGCAGGTCGAAGAAACCGCGCATGGTTTGCAGCAGCACCACATTGTGTGAGGCTTCGGCGATGGCCAGATGGAAACGCACATCCGCCTGCGAGGCGAGATCCGGGTCATCGGATTGCGAGGCCTCAAAGCAGAGCACGATTTTCTCTTTATCGGCATCGGTCGCGCGCATCGCTGCATGCCAGGCGGTGCTTGCCTCGATGGCGTGGCGGGCTTCGAGAATATCAAAGCTGTAATCGGGGTCATCATTGAGCAGCGTTTTCAGCGGCTGGACGATATTCTGCTCCGACCAAGCCTCATGCTGCCAGCGCACAAAGGTTCCACCCCCGCGGCGGCTTAACAGCACGCCTTCGCTGACCAGCATTGCCAGCGCTTCGCGTAAGGAGTTGCGCGACACGCCAAGCTGCACGGCAAGCTGGCGCTCGGCGGGCAACTTCATGCCCGCTTCCAGCTGTTGTTCTGCAATTAACGCCCGTACGCGGTCAGCGACCTCGTCAGCCAGGCGTCTGGGTAATAGGTTCATGGGATCATCCAGGTCAGCACATAAGCCTGCAGGGTGGTGATCACGCCGACCATACAGGTGAATATCAGGCTGTGTTTAACGGTAAAGCGGAAGAGATCGGACTCTTTACCCACCAGACCCACCGCCGCACAGGCGATAGCGATGGACTGCGGCGAGATCATCTTCCCGGTGACGCCGCCGGTGGTGTTAGCCGCCACCATCAGCACATCCGAGACGCCAATCTGCTGCGCGGCGGTGGCTTGCAGCGCGGCAAACAGCGCGTTTGATGAGGTGTCGGAGCCGGTCAAAAAGACCCCCAGCCAACCGAGGAACGGCGAGAAAAAGGTAAACGCACTGCCGGTGTGCGCCAGCGCTAATGCCAGCGTCGACGACAGGCCGGAGTAGTTAGAGATAAAGGCGAAGGCCAGCACCATACCGATAGAGTAGATGGGCAGCGCCAGCTCTTTCAGCGTACCGGCAAAGGTGGTGATGGCATCCTTCGGTTTCATCTTCAGCCACACAATCGAGAGGATTGCCGCAAAGAGAATGGCGGTGCCGGTGGCAGAGAACCAGTCAAACTTATAGACCGCCGCATACGGCGTGGCGGCGTTCACCACCGGCGGCATGCGCGCCACCAGCTTATCAAGGTGCGGCACGGAGATATTAAACACCCAGTCGTAGAGCGCGCCACCCGGCGCAAAGAGCGCTTTAAAGGGCGGAACACTCCACAGCGTCACGGTTGCGGTCAGGAGCAGGAACGGCGACCAGGCGCGCAGGATCTGCCCGGCGCTGTATTTCGTGCGGGAGAGATCGAGATCGACCTGCGACGCGCCCATATCACCAAAGCGGAAAATGCGCACCGGCTTCCAGCGTTTGAGGAACAGCGTCAGGCAGACCAGCGACACCAGCGAGGAGATGATGTCCGGCAACTCCGGGCCGATAAAGTTAGAACTGAGATACTGCGCAATGGCAAACGACCCCCCGGCAACCACTACCGCAGGCCAGGTCTCTTTCACCCCGCGCCAGCCATCCATAATCGCCATGATCCAGAAGAGCACAATAATGGTCAGGAAGGGGAGCTGGCGGCCCACCATCTGGCCGATTTCGAAGCTGTCCAGTCCGGTCACCTGGCCGGCAACCAGAATCGGAATCCCCATCGCACCGAAGGCCACCGGCGCGGTATTCACAATCAGGCACAGCCCGGCGGCATAGAGCGGGTTAAAGCCCAGCCCCACCAGCAGGGCGGCGGTGATCGCCACCGGCGCGCCAAACCCGGCGGCCCCTTCGAGAAACGCGCCAAACGAGAAGCCGACAATCAGCATCTGCAAACGCTGGTCTGGCGTAATGGAGAGAATCGACGAGCGAATAATGTCGAACTGGCCGGTTTTGACGGAGATCTTATAGACAAAGACGGCGGCGATAATGATCCACGCAATGGGCCACAGGCCATAGAAAAAGCCGTACACCACCGATGCCAGCGCGCGATCTACCGGCATTTTGTAGAACAGCAGCGCAACGGCAAGGGCGATGGCGACGGTCCAGCTTGCGGCAACGTAGCCTTTCAGCTTCAGTTTTATCAGCGCGAAAAAGAAGAACAGGATCGGAAGCGATGCGATGAGGCTGGAAAGCCAGAGATTGCCAGCCGGGTCATAGTTCTGTTGCCAGAGCGTCATGCAGGTCTCCTGAGAACCACGGCAAAACCGCGAGCGATAAGTCTCTGCTTAGCTCTGTCTCACAGGTTTTGTAAAAGTGGTCCTGCCAATGGGGTTGTGTAGGGTTTGTGATAACGAATGGTTATCCAAATGTTGCGGTGTGGCAATCAGGCTGTGAAGGCATTTAGTGGAACTGTGAAGCGCGGAGAAAAAGCGGGTGGAATTGGTAGGGCCAATTAAGGCCGCCCGCGCGCTCAAGGGAGGCGGGGCGGAGAGAAGCTATCAGAACTCGGTGTTGGCGAAACCGGTCATCGCGTCGAGGCCCATTTCACGGCCCAGCGCTGTCATCGGGTGAACCACGACAATCCCGCGCACGCTTTTTTTCAGCTTGCCGAGGTCAGCCTGCTCTTTCTTGGTAATCGGGCGGCTGTAGCGCATTTGCGTCAGCTTCTGCGCCTCTTTACTCAGCTTCTGGCTGTACTGGTCGCGCAGACGGGCGATTTCGGTTTCCAGCGTGGTCTTCTCTTTTTCCAGTTCGGCGTACTTCTCAGCCGCATCAACCAGAGAGAGCTCCGCCTGCTGGTGGCGGATCGCGTCGAGACGGTCGCTCAGACGTTTAATTTCGTTTTTTTCGACTTCTTTCATGATAGGCATTTTCTTCAGGAACAAAGTGCAAGGATACAACACTACAGGAGGGGATTACTTCTGGAATGCTTTTTTTAAGCTGATCCGTGAGATCAGCTCGGTCAGCGAAAGCACCATGGTGGAGCGCACCACCTGCTGATAACGCTGTTTTTGCATGGCGAAAAAATCTGCATCGCTGGTATCGAACACAGGCTGAGGCGGCAGGGCGGCGACGCAGTGCAGCTCGCCAAACGGCCCGAGGATCTCATCATCGGTGAAGGCGTACTCGGTGCCATCATGGTTCAGCTCTTCGCGCAGCGCCATCAGCAGCTCGGCATCTTCATACTCGGCCCGCGAGATAACCCCGAGGCCGTAAATCAGCTTTAAACGCACAGACAAATTGCCCAGCGGACCATCGCCGTCCAGCAGCGGCTCGACGGCATATTTCACCGCGTAGTCATCTTTGCGAAACACCTGCAGCACGAGGATATTGATCGCTTCGTTTAGCAACTCAACGGCGGCAATCAAAAAACTGCGCACGGTTTTTCCCGCATTCAGACGCTCGAGTACACGGTTTTCGAAAGCCTGGGTGTGTTCCATTATTGCCTGCATATCTGACAACTTCGTTAGCTGGCGCGGGATCTCCCGCGCCAATATCGGCATCATGCCTGGGATTGATAAGCGTTGACGGCTTCCTGTACCACCGGGCTGTCGGCGTCGAGACCGGAAACCTGTGCCAGTGCCGCCTGCGGGCCTTTCTCAGCAATAAGCTGAGCCAGCTCCTGCGCCTGCGGATCCTCTTCGCTGCGATAGTGCATCGCGGCGGCGATCCCTTGCACCAGGTTGGCGTGCGGCAGGTTGTACTCCAGCGTGCCGAGCAGCGGTTTAATCAGACGGTCACCCGCGCTCAGTTTACGCAGCGGTTGACGCCCTACGCGTTCAACATCGTCTTTCAGATAGGGGTTCTCAAAACGACCCAGGATTTTCTGAATATAGGCTGCGTGTTTGTCAGCATCGAAGCCATAACGCTTGATCAGCACCGCGCCGCTCTCTTCCATCGCGCCTTTCACTACGGCACGAATTTTCTCATCAAGGATCGCGTCGCGAATGGTTTGATGGCCGGTCTGTTTTCCAAGGTAGGCGGTTATAGCATGCCCGGTATTCAGCGTGAAGAGCTTACGCTCAACAAAGGCCATCAAATTGTCGGTCAGCTCCATTCCCGGAATAGTCGGCAGCGCGCCCTTAAACTGGGTTTTATCGACAATCCACTCGCTGAAGGTCTCAACCGTCACTTCCAGCGGATCGTTATTGGCAGAGGCGGAAGGCGGGACAATGCGGTCGACGGCAGAGTCGACGAAGCCGACATGCGCCTCAACCCAGGCTTTATCCTCCTCCGCAAGCTGGGCGAAAACGTGCCCTTTCAACTGACTGGTGCCGCGCACCATATTTTCACAGGCGATAATGTTCAGCGGCGTATCGATGCCCTGCGCCTTACGTTTTACCAGCCCTTTGGCAACCGCCGGGGCGATACGCTCCAGCACTACCGGGCCAACGGCGGTAGTAACTAAATCGACCTGCGCAATCAGATCGACAACCTCATCACCGATGCTGCTCACCGCATTGACGCCAGAGACGGTATCCACCTGCTCTTGTTCACCGACTACGTGAACCTGATAGCTATGACGGGCGTTGAGGGCGTCCAGAACCACCTGATTAACATCGGCGAACGTCAGTTCAATCCCCGCGTCGGCCAACAGCTTGCCGATAAAGCCACGTCCGATATTACCTGCGCCAAAATGTAATGCTTTCATAGAATGACCCTTTATCAATGTTTTTACCCGAGAGGGCTGGGGTGAGGAATGTCAGCGGGTTCTCCTCACCCAAGCCCTCTCCTCCGAAGAGGAGAGAACGTGGAGCGGATTACTGGTTGAGCAATGCCAGCACTTCCTCAACGCTTGTGGTATGCGAGAGACGTTCGACAATCGTCTCATCATCCAGCGCGTTAGTCAGGCTAGTAATGACCTGAATATGTTCGTTATTGCGCGCGGCAATGCCGATCACCAGATGCGCAATCTCATCCTCTTCTTCACCGAAGCGCACGCCCTGCGGATACTGGCAGAAGACCACGCCGGTTTTCAGGACGCGATCTTTCGCTTCCACCGTGCCGTGCGGAACCGCAATAGACTGGCCCAGATAGGTTGGCGTCAGTTTTTCACGTTCCAGCATCGCGTCAATATATTCTGGCTGTACATAGCCGCCTTTGACCAGCTGCTCACCGGCAAAGCGAATCGCCTCTTCTTTCTGCGTGGCGCTACAGCCGAGGAAGATATTCTCCGCGCCCAGCTTAAACAGATGGGTGTTGGAAGTATCAAAGCTGTCCTGCAGGCTGCTGTTAACCTTCGCTTCGTTAGTCGTGTGGCGTTGGGCAGCCACCAGACGCTCGGTCAGGCCGGTGTAAAGGCCGCTGTCGAGGAAGTTGGTCAGTGAGATATGCTGCGCTTGCGGTGCCTGGCGCATGGCGCGCTCGGTCAGGTCGCGGTGCGTAATCACCAGATCAACATCGGACGGCAGGCTGTTAATCGCGCTGTTGGTAACAGAGATGTTGGTCAGACCCGCATCCTGCACTTTCTTACGCAGCACACCTGCGCCCATGGCGCTGGAGCCCATCCCGGCATCACATGCGACGATGATTTTGCGCACGTGGCTCAGATCGTTAGTGACATCTTTTGTGCCCTGCGCAGCCGCAGCGCCTTTGGATTCGGCTTTCATATCGTGCATACGGCGGGTTGCCGCTTCGATATCGTCCTCGTCCTCTTTCACTTTGCTGGTTTTCAGCAGGATTGCCGCGATAACGAAGGAGACAATCATGGCTGCGAAAATCGCCGCGAGGTTAGCGAAGTAAGCGCCTTTTGGCGTCATCGCCAGTACCGCGAGGATAGAGCCCGGAGAAGCCGGAGAGACCAGGCCGCCGTTCAGCACGCTCAGGGTAAAGACGCCGGTCATACCGCCGAGGATCACCGCAATCAGCAGACGCGGGTTCATCAGCACGTACGGGAAGTAAATCTCATGGATCCCGCCGAGGAAGTGGATAATCGCCGCGCCGCCCGCAGACTGCTTCGCGCTGCCGCGACCGAAGAACATATAGGCCAGCAGGATACCCATACCCGGACCCGGGTTTGCTTCAATCAGGAAGAAGATTGACTTGCCGATCTCATGGGACTGCTGAATACCCAGCGGCGAGAAGATGCCGTGGTTGATGGCGTTGTTAAGGAAGAGGATTTTCGCCGGCTCAACGAAGATAGAGGCCAGCGGCAGCATGTCGTGAACCACCATAAAGTTCACGCCTGCGGCGAGCGCTTTCGAGAGCACTTCCACCGCCGGACCAATCGCCATGAACGCCAGAATGGCGAGGATCATCCCGATGATGCCAGCGGAGAAGTTGTTCACCAGCATTTCGAAACCGGACTTGATCTTACCGTCGACGGCCGCGTCAAATTTCTTGATGCAGAAGCCGCCCAGCGGGCCTGCAATCATCGCGCCGAGGAACATCGGCATATCCGCGCCTACGATCACGCCCATGGTGGTGATAGCACCAACCACGCCGCCGCGATCGCCGCCTACCAGGCGACCACCGGTAAAGCCGATCAGCAGTGGCAGCAGATAGGTAATCATCGGGCCGACGAGTTTCGCCAGCGTCTCGTTAGGTAACCATCCTGTCGGAATAAACAGGGCGGTGATAATCCCCCACGCGATAAAGGCGCCGATATTCGGCATCACCATATTGCTCAGGAAACGACCAAAGCTTTGCACCTTGATCTTGATATCGGATGACATAAAACACCCCTTCTTATGTTTGCTAGCGCACAGGCCGGAAGCCCGAGGTTTATTGTTAATGTGGCGGCAGAGGTAGCCGGACCTGAATTGTCTGTGATGCGGAATCTGGCACCGAATCGTTAGCCTGTCCAGATGACACACTTTTATGTGATCTTGATCACGCTGGTGTTGGGGGTTATCCACCATTCATAGTGACTTACGTCACAAAAAATGAGTGTAAAAAAAGAACAGTGCGCAGAATTTACCCGGCATTGGCGAATAAATGTGATTCAAATCACATTTATTTGTCGGAAGTTTGTTAGTTATTTGTGACGTAAATCACAAGATATTTTCCTCGGAAAATTCCGAACGTGATTGACCGCAAAGTGCGCCTTTTCGAAAGACCAACGATGTAACTCCCTTTCACCCATCAGCCGGGTATTTATGCTGGGGTAAGAAATTGACAGCGTGATGAACGCAACGCGCGCTTTCTACGCTTTAAGAGAGGCTCTTTTTTTCTGGATGAGATTCCTGGTTTTAGCCCCTTGCCGTTCCAGCCTGGGTGAAAAGGACTATTTTGTTAACTAAGGCAATGTAAGGAGGTTCGCTGTACAACCCCGGCACGTGACGTACACTCTTTTTTATCCCTGCGGCAAATTTCAAAAGGACACGGCAATGAAACTGATCGGCAGCTATACCAGCCCGTTTGTACGCAAAATCTCCGTCATACTGCTGGAAAAAGGCATCACCTTCGAATTTATCAACGAGCAGCCCTACAACGCCGACAGCGGCGTCGGTCACTACAATCCGCTCGGCAAAGTGCCGGCGCTGGTCACCGATGAGGGAGAGGTGTGGTACGACTCGCCGATCATTGCGCAATACATTGACCTGCTGGGTGCCGAACCGCCGATGCTGCCGGACGATCCTAAGGCGGCGCTGAAAATCCGCCAGCTGGAAGCGCTGGCCGACGGCATTATGGACGCTGCGCTGGTCTCGGTGCGTGAATTAGCCCGCCCGGTAGAGCAGCAGTCGCAGGCGGAACTGCTGCGCCAGCGGGAAAAAGTCTCACGCGGGCTGGATGCGCTGGAAAAGTGCCTGCAAGAGGGCGAACTCGATGTCGACACGCTCAACCTGGCCACCATCGCCATTGCCTGTGCCATCAGCTACCTCAACTTCCGCCGCGTCTCGCCGGGCTGGAACGTCGATCGCCCGCTGCTGGTGAAGCTGGTGGAAAATCTCTTCCAGCGTGAAAGCTTTGCCCGCACGGAACCGCCCAAGGCGTGATCCGTGTTATGCCCGCCTGAGAAAATCGCTGTACAATCCCTCTCACGTCAACACCCCTGACGGGAGGGGTAACTCCACAGCCGGGCCTTTTCATGACAACTCTTTACAGCCAGATTCCCTCGACCGATCGCCTGTTACGTGATGAGGCGTTCGCGTCGCTGTTAACCACGTATGGCCATAGCCGCGTTACGCAAACCCTGCGTCAGTTGCAGGATGAGGCGCGCGCAGCGATCCGCGACGCCCAGCGCTTGCCTGCATGGTGTGAAAACTGGGCGCAGGCTGCCTTACAGCGCCTGGAGCAGGAGAGCAGCCACGCGCTACGGTCGGTATTTAACCTTAGCGGCACGGTGCTGCACACTAACCTCGGGCGGGCGGTGCAGTCGCAGGCCGCCATTGATGCGGTGACAACGGCGATGGGCTCGGCGGTAACGCTGGAGTACGATCTTGACGGTGCCGGGCGCGGTCATCGCGATCGCGCCATTGCGGCGCTGCTCTGCCAGTTAACGGGCGCGGAAGATGCCTGCATCGTTAACAACAATGCCGCAGCGGTGCTGCTGATGCTGGCGGCAACGTCAGCCGGCGGTGAAGTGGTGGTATCGCGCGGCGAGTTGGTGGAGATCGGCGGCGCGTTTCGTATTCCCGATGTGATGCGCCAGGCGGGCTGCATTCTGCATGAAGTGGGCACCACCAACCGCACCCACGCCAAAGATTACCGCCAGGCAATCAATGCCAATACCGCGTCGCTGATGAAAGTCCACACCAGTAACTACCACATTGCAGGCTTTACCAAAGCAGTAGAGGAAGCCGAGCTGGTTGAACTGGCGCAGGAAGCCGGGCTGCCAGTGATTGTCGATCTTGGCAGCGGCTCGCTGGTCGATTTAAGCCTCTACGGTTTACCGAAAGAGCCGATGCCGCAGGCGCTGATTGCCGCGGGCGTCAGCCTGGTGAGCTTCTCTGGCGATAAGCTGCTCGGCGGGCCGCAGGCAGGGATTATCGTCGGTAAAAAGGCATTGATTGAGCAGCTTCAGCACCACCCGCTAAAACGCGCGCTGCGGGCGGATAAAATGACCCTCGCGGCGCTGGAAGCGACGTTGCGGCTCTATCTGCACCCGGAAAAACTGACGCAAAATCTGCCGACGCTGCGCTATCTCACCCGCCCACAGGCGGAGATCCGTGACCAGGCCCAGCGCTTATGCGACGCGCTTACCGCCCGCTACAGCGAGTTTGCGCTGCGCGTCGAGCCCTGTCTGTCGCAAATTGGCAGCGGATCGCTGCCCGTCGAGCGGCTGCCGGGCGCGGCGCTAACCTTTACCCCGCATGACGGCAGCGGCCGTCGTCTGGAAGCGCTGGCAAGCGAGTGGCGCACGCTGCCGCAGCCGGTGATTGGCCGTATCTATGAGGGCCGTCTGTGGCTCGATTGCCGCTGTCTTGATGATGAATCCCGCTTGCTGGAGATATTGCTGAAATGATTATTGCCACTGCCGGGCATGTCGACCACGGCAAAACCACCCTGATCGAAGCCATTACCGGCGTCAATGCCGACCGCTTGCCGGAAGAGAAGCGGCGCGGCATGACCATCGATCTGGGCTACGCCTACTGGCCGCAGCCGGATGGCCGCGTGCCGGGCTTTATTGATGTGCCGGGGCATGAAAAATTCCTCAGTAATATGCTGGCGGGCGTCGGCGGCATCGATCACGCCCTGCTGGTGGTGGCCTGCGACGATGGCGTGATGGCGCAGACCCGTGAACATCTGGCGATTTTGCAACTGACCGGCAACCCGGCGCTCACCGTCGCGCTCACTAAAGCCGATCGCGTCGATGACACGCGCATCGCCGAGGTGCGCGAAGAGGTGGAGCAGACCTTACGGGAGTTTGGCTACCCGCAGGCGACGCTGTTTGTCACCGCTGCCGCCGAGATGCGCGGCATTGATGCGCTGCGCGCGCACCTGTTGCAGCTGCCGGAGCGGGCGCACCCGGCGCATCAGCGCTTCCGGCTGGCGCTGGATCGCGCCTTTACGGTGAAGGGGGCAGGGCTGGTGGTCACCGGCACGGCGCTCTCCGGCGATGTCCGTGTAGGCGATACGCTGTGGCTCACCGGCGTTAATAAGCCGATGCGCGTGCGCGGTCTGCATGCGCAGAATCAACCTGTTGAACATGCCCACGCCGGGCAGCGCATTGCGCTGAACATTGCCGGTGATGCGGAAAAAGAGGCGCTCAGTCGCGGCGACTGGCTGCTGTCGCAACAGCCGCCTGCGCCAACGGAGCGGGCGATCGTTGCCCTCCATAGCCATACGCCGCTCAACCAGTGGCAGCCGCTGCATATCCATCACGCCGCCAGCCATGTTACCGGTCGCGTTTCGCTGCTGGAGGATGGCTTAGCCGAGCTGGTGCTGGATACGCCGCTGTGGCTGGCAGATAACGACCGGCTGGTGCTGCGCGATATCTCCGCGCGCACTACGCTTGCGGGCGCTCGCGTGGTGACGCTGAACTCGCCGCGGCGGGGCAAACGCAAAGCAGATTACCTGGCGTGGATCGCCGACCTTGCGCGTGCTGGAGATGATGCGCAGGCGCTCAGCGCGCACCTGTCGCGCGGCGCGGTGGATCTCATCGCCTTTGGCTGGGCGCGTCAGCTCAGCACCAGCGGCCTGAATCTGCTGCTGGAAAATCCCTGTTTTATCCGTGCCGGTAATAACCTGCTCGATGCGCCGATAGCCGCCCGCTGGCAGCGCAAGCTGCTGGAGACGCTGGCAACCTACCATCAGCAACATCATGACGAACCCGGCCCCGGCCGCGAGCGTTTGCGCCGCATGGCGCTGCCGATGGAGGATGAAGCGCTGGTCTTAACGCTGATTGAGCGTATGCGCGAGAGCGGCGATATCCAGAGCCATCACGGCTGGCTGCATCTGCCGGAGCATAAAGCCGGTTTTAACGATGAGCAGGCGCAGCTGTGGCAGAAAGCCGCGCCGCTCTTCGGTGATGAGCCCTGGTGGGTGCGTGATTTAGCGCGCGAAACGGGGGTTGATGAGCAGGTGATGCGCGGCGTATTGCGCCAGGCGGCGCAGCAGGGGCTGATCACCGCCATCGTCAAAGATCGCTACTACCGCAACGATCGCATTGTCACCTTCGCCAGCATGATCCGCGATCTCGATCAGGGGCGCGGCTCCACCAGCGCGGCGGATTTTCGCGACCAGCTCAATGTCGGGCGCAAGTTGGCGATTCAGATCCTCGAGTACTTCGATCGCATTGGATTTACCCGCCGCCGTGGCAACGACCATATTCTGCGCGACAAGGCGCTCTTTATTAACGAAAAGGGGTAAGGCACTTCGCTTGGGGAGAAATGTGCCGATCTACCGGGTGCGATCAAAGCGCGCAGGCGGTTTTTTCTGGCACTCTCGCTCTTTTCAGCCTCAGGCGGGAGGACGCGTGAACCGATTTATCATCGCCGATGCGGCAAAATGCATCGGCTGCCGCACCTGCGAAGTGGCCTGCGCGGTATCACACCAGCAGGATCAGGATTGCTCGGGCCTTAACCCCGCCCGTTTCTCTTCACGCATTCGCGTGGTCAAAACCGGCGACTTCTCCACGGCAGTTACCTGCCATCACTGTGAAGAGGCGCCCTGTGCCAGAGCCTGCCCGGTCGGTGCCATTTACCGAGCGCAAGGTGCAGTGCTGGTGGAGCAGTCGCGCTGTATCGGCTGCAAAAGCTGCATGATCGCCTGCCCGTTTGGCGCGATGGAGGTAACTTCAGCGCCGTTACAGGCGCTGAAGTGCGATTTCTGTCAGCACCGCGATGGCGGGCCTGCCTGCGTTGAGGCCTGCCCGACGAGTGCGCTGAGTTGTGTCGATCCGGCGCGGTTACGCGAAGCGCGGCTAAAAAGCCTGCCCGCGTAAACCGCTGTCAGGCGCTGTGCTCCTGCCAGGCGCGCTCCACCTCTTCGGCGAGGATTTTAACGCCCGCTTCGATAAGCTCTGGCTCCGGCACATAGTTCATGCGCATGCATTGATGGGTGTGCGGCCACGGCTTATCGAGGCCGGGGAAGAAGTAATCGCCCGGCACCATCAACACGCCGCGTTTTTTCAGGCGCTGGTACAAAAGCTCAGTGCTGATCGGCAGATCTTTAAACCACAGCCAGAGGAAAATCGCCCCTTCCGGTTTGTGGATCAGGCAGCGCTCCGGCGGCAGATAACGGCGCAGCGTGGCGATGGTCTCCTGCACGCGCTGGTAGTAAAACGGCTTAATCACCTCATTTGAGAGGCGCAGCAGATCTTTGCGCTTAATCATCTCGCACATCATCGCCGGACCAATGCCGCCCGGTGAGAGGCTGATAATGCCGTTCATATTGCGAATGGCAGAGATCACTTTGTCATTGGCGATAATGATGCCGCAGCGGCTGCCCGGCAGGCCCAGCTTCGACAGGCTCATGCAGAGAATGATATTCGGGTTCCACAGCGGGCGCGCTTCGCTGAAGATAATGCCGGGGAAGGGGACGCCGTAGGCGTTATCAATCACCAGCGGGATATTGTGCTGATTGGCCAGCACGTCCAGCTTCATTAACTCCTCATCGGTGATGACGTTGCCGGTCGGGTTGGTCGGGCGCGAAACGCAGATCATCCCCGTCTCTTCACCGATATGCAGGTGCTCGAAATCGACGTGGTACTTAAACTGCCCTTCCGGCAGCAGCTCAATATTGGGTCGCGTGGAGACGAAGAGATCCTCTTCCAGCCCGGCGTCGGCGTAGCCGATATACTCGGGCGCCAGCGGGAAGAGTACTTTGCGCGTGCTGCCGTCGGCGCGGCGGCCGGCAAAGAGGTTAAACAAGTAGAAAAATGCGCTCTGGCTGCCGTTTGTCAGTGCAATGTTCTGCGGTTCAATATCCCAACCTAACTCTTCACGCAGCATCGCGGCCAGCGCCGTCAGAAGCTCGGTTTTACCCTGCGGACCATCGTAATTACACAGGGCATCCGTGGCGCTGCCGCTCTCCAGCATCTGTGAAAGCAGCTGCTGGAAGTAGTCGGTCATCGCCGGGATTTTTGCCGGGTTGCCACCGCCCAGCATGATAGCGCCTGGGGTGCGTAAACCGTCGTTAAGATCCTCCATCAGACGCGTAATGCCTGAATGTCGGGTAAATTTGTCGCCGAAAAGTGAAAATGTCATCGCTACTGCTCTGTCGGGCTGCGGGTGAAAGTGGCTAACCATAACGCTCTCACCCGCGAGGTGCAAATCTCCCTTCGCCGCAGTTTATCGACGTTTGCTCTTAACAAGTGTGCTTTATCAGCACAATATTCTGGTATTAATTCTGCTGCGCCCGCCCGGCCCAGACGACCATCACTTTATCCTCGCCCTGGGTGCGCACAAAGCCGTAACCCTGCGGCAACGTAAGCGATGTTTGCTTGCCGCTACCCAGCGCCGGATGGCGCGCGCGGAACTGCCCGAGCGTCTGCCAGTGGCGCAGGCTGGCGGCGGCTTTACCGTCAAGATCCTGCCAGTTCATCTGCGATCGCGTCCCCTGTAGCGGATCTGAACCCGTCGGGCCAAAGGGGCGCCCGGATTCGTCGCCATAGAAGATCTGCACCGCACCGGGGGCGAGCAGCAACAGCTCTGCTGACTGCGTACCGCCTTCGCGGAACAGGCGGGTATCGTGTGAGGAGAGGTAGCTCAGCACATTAAAGCTTTGCAGCTTCTCCGCCATCTCTTGCCAGACGCTGTCCATATTCGCCAGGCAGCTGGCGGCATCTGAGGCCTGCTGCTGGTAGTCGAAGTTGATCATCGCGTCAAAACCGTGCTGGTAGTAAGCGCTCTGCATCACGCCGTGCCCCCAGGACTCGCCGGTCATCCAGAAGGGCGCATCGTCGATTTTCTTCTGTGGGTTGGCCTGTTTCCACTCTGCCAGCGCCGCCGTTGCCTGGGTTTTCAACTGCTGCCAGGCCTCCAGCTCCACGTGTTTGGCGGTATCAACGCGAAAACCATCAATGCCGTAGTCGCGCACCCACTGGCTCAGCCAGTGGGTCAAATAGTCGCGTGGCGTGTAACCAGCCATCTCGCGCGCGGCGGTGTCCGGTTTATGGCGATAAAAGAGCGGCAGCCCGGAAGCCTCTTTCGATTCGGTTTTCAGATCCGGCAGGAAGGCCAGCGACATCGTCAAATCGTCGAAACCGGGGTTGTCGTAATCGCCAATATCGGTGCGGATCCACTTTTTGCCCCACCAGTTTTGCCAGGCGGTTTTATCGCTGAAGTTAATGTAATCATTGAAGCTGTGCCAGGTTTGCCCGGCGTCAGGTTTCCAGTCGGTCCAGTGCTCGCCGAGGATTTTTTTGCGCTCCTCCTCTTTCAGGTAGAGCGCGCCGAACTGGTAGGTCTGCATATCCGCAAGCGTTGCATAACCGGCGTGGTTCATCACCACATCAAACAGCACGCGGATGCCGCGGCGGTGCGCTTCATCAACCAGCGTGCGCAGATCGTTTTCATCGCCCATATTGGCGTCGAGGCGCGTCCAGTCGAGCGTGTAGTAACCGTGGTAGGCGTAGTGGGGGAAATCCCCTTTGGTGCCGCCACCAACCCAGCCGTGGATCTGCTCCAGCGGCGAGCTGATCCACAGGGCATTTACGCCGAGCTGCTGCAAATAGTCGAGCTTGCTGGTCAGCCCCTTCAGGTCGCCGCCGTGAAAGGTGCCAATCTCCTGCATGCCATCTTTGTGCCGCCCGTAGCTGTTGTCATTGGCGGGATCGCCGTTGACATAGCGGTCGGTCAGCACGAAGTAGACCGTGGCGTTATGCCACTGAAACGGTGCCGCGCCGCGCGTCTGCGCTGGCTCAAGCAGCAGCAGGCCGTTGCTCTCTTTCGCCGGGAGCAGCGTGATTTTGCCCTCGCGCACCGTCGCGGTTTGCTGGCTGTAGAAATCCCGCACTTCGCTGCCTTCCGGGAAGGTGTCGCCAACCGGAATGGTCAACGGTTTATCGCTGCGCACCGGGCACTGGCGCGCCACCACCGCTTGCTTCTCTGCCGGGGCTTTCACGCTGATTAACAGCGTCGGCGTGCCGGAGCGGGTATCAAGCTGGAGCTGATAGTCGCCGTCGCGGAAGATGCGCCACTGCGGCGCGCTGGCGCTGCACGGCACCAGCGACAGCATCTGATTGAGCTTGATGGCACCGGCAGGCTGCCAGCACGCGTCGTCTTGCTGCACGGTAACGGGCATCTCACCCTTTTTCAGCGTTGCCTGGCTGCGCCAGACGCCGGTGCCGTCGTCGGTTAACGCGGGAAAACCGGCAGCCGTCCAGTCGGCGCAGGCGACGCCGGGCAGTAACAGCAGAAGTAAGGCAGCGTGTTTCATCAATAAGCCCCGTGATAGCGATTTTCCTTAGTGTGCCCGTCTGCTGGCACGGGTAACTCCTCCCCATCGCCGGTTCGCCAGGGAGGAGAACAAGGGTTGAGAAAATGCGTAAAACGTGCGGTTTTCGAAATTGCGATAATCGCCGCATTTTTAAGAACTTGTGCGCTTTATATGCAGTTTACCGGTGACATAGTTTCAGAATTGGATTATTTCTGTACGTGCCCGATAAGGTTAATTTTGGTATGATTTGCGATTCAGCCCGCAAAATCATGCATAAAAGAAGGCGTTGGAATGCTTATATCCGACCAGGAGACCTAATGATATCGATACCCATGCGACGAAGTGGGGCGACGATACTCATGTTTTTCACCTTGATGTTTTCAGGTGGAGTGCTGGCAAAAACGCACACAGAAACAGCGAGTCACAAAGCCCACGTCACTAAGGCAAGCGTAAAAAAACAGGCAAGCAGTAAGAAAGAGTATTCTCGCAATAGTGTAAAAAGCCGTTCACTTCCTGATTTGCGAAAATACCCTTCCGGGACACCACGAAAGAGAGCGTTTCTCCGGACCGTAATGCCTTACATCACCAGCAAAAACGCTGCGATCACCGCGGAGCGTAACTGGCTGCTCAGAAAACAGTATGACAGCCAGTGGTCGCCCTCTGAGCGCACGCGGATGAAGGATATTGCCAAACGCTACAAGGTAAGCTGGTCCGGGAATACGCGCCGTATTCCGTGGAACACGCTGCTGGAGCGCGTTGACATTATTCCGGACAGCATGGTCGCCACCATGGCCGCAGCAGAGAGTGGCTGGGGCACCTCTAAGCTGGCGCGCAGTAACAACAACCTGTTCGGCATGAAGTGCGCGAAAGGCGCCTGTAAAAGCGGCTCGGGCAGAGTGAAAGGTTACTCGCAGTTCGGCTCGGTGCAGGAGTCGGTCGACGCTTACGTCACCAACCTGAACACGCACGCGGCGTATGCTTCATTCCGTAAATCCCGTGCGCAGCTGCGTAAAGCGGATCAGGAAGTGACGGCAACGGCGATGATCCACAAGCTGAAGGGCTACTCCACCCGCGGCGCGAGCTACAACAACTATCTGTTTGCCATGTATCAGGACAATCAGCAGTTAATTGCCGCCCACATGTAACCCCGCTTGCTGAAACGCCTTCCATCCGGAAGGCGTTTTTCTTTGCGCCTAAATCAGAATTTCGCTGTAGCGGTCGCGATAATCCTTCGGCGTGCTGTCGTAGGCCTTGCGGAAGACCGAGTAGAAGTACTGCAATGACGGGTAGCCGCACATCTGCGAAATCTCATTGATAGAGAGCGAGGTGGAGATCAGCAGGCTGCGCGCCTTCTCCAGCTTCTCGGCGTGGATCACCGCGTGAATGGTTTCGCCCACCTCCTCCTTGAAGCGCTTCTCCAGATTGGAGCGCGAAATACCGACCGCATCCAGCACCTGATCGACCTTAATGCCTTTGCAGGCGTGGTTGCGGATATAGTGCATCGCCTGAATCACCGCCGGATCGTTCAGCGAACGGTAATCCGTGGAACGGCGGGCAACCACCCGCATCGGCGGCACCAGCAGGCGCTGCAACGGCATTGCTTCGTTATCGAGCAGCCGGTGCAGCAGCTTCGCGGCCTGGTAACCCATCTGGCGCGTGCCCTGCGCTACCGAAGAGAGCGCGACGCGGGAGAGGTAGCGGGTCAGCTCTTCGTTATCGATGCCTATCACGCACAGCTTCTCCGGCACCGGAATATGCAGATGGTCGCAGACCTGCAAAACATGGCGCGCCCGCGCGTCGGTAACGGCGATAATCCCCGTTTGCGGCGGCAGCGTTTGCAGCCAGTCGGCAAGGCGATTTTGCGCATGCTGCCAGTTTTCCGGCGCGGTGGTCAGCCCCTGGTAAACCACGCCGCGATACTTCTCCTGCGCTACCAGCTGGCAAAAAGCATACTCCCGCTCGGCGGCCCAGCGCTTGCCGCTTGAGGCGGGCAGGCCGTAAAAGGCGAAGCGGTGCACCCCTTTCTCTTTGAGATGCAAAAAGGCGCTCTCGACCAGCGCGTGGTTGTCGGTGGCGATATAGTGCACCGGCGGGTAGTGCTCCGGCGTGTGGTAAGAGCCGCCGACGCCAACAATCGGTACATCGACATCCGCCAGCAGCCGCTCAATCTCGCGGTCATCGTAGTCGGCGATCACGCCGTCGCCGAGCCACTCCTTAATGTTCTCAATACGGGCGCGGAAATCCTCCTCGATAAAGATATCCCACTCCGATTGCGACGCCTGAAGATACTCCCCAACGCCTTCGACCACCTGGCGGTCATAGGCTTTATTCGCGTTAAATAACAGCGTGATGCGATGGCGCTTTTCAAACATAGTGGTTCGCTTCCTGACTATTCATCAGTTCTGATTACCATATTCAACACACTGCCGGACAAAAATAATCCGGCAGTGTGATCGCGCCTCGGTTCGCCTGGCTCAGGCACGACGTTTGGTGGCGGAGTCCATCCACACCGCCAGCAGTAAAATGGCTCCCTTGACGATGTACTGCCAGAAGGTGGGGACATCCATCATGCTCATGCCGTTATCCAGCGAGGCCATAATAAACGCCCCCATTACCGCGCCCGCCACGCTGCCGATGCCGCCCGCGAGGCTGGTGCCGCCAATCACGCAGGCGGCAATCGCATCCAGCTCGGCAATGTTCCCGGCCGACGGCGAACCGGCGCCGAGACGCGAGCTGAGGATAAGCCCGGCAATCGCCACCATCAGGCCATTGATTGCGAAGACCGCCAGTTTGGTGCGCTCAACGTTAATGCCGGAGAGCCGCGCCGCTTCAAGGTTGCCGCCAATGGCGTAAATGCGGCGGCCAAAAGCGGTGCGCGTTGCCATAAACAGACCTGCCAGCAGCAGAAAGACCAGCAGCAGCACCGGCGTTGGCACGCCGCGGTAATCATTCAGCAGCCAGATGGCACCGAGCACAATCACTGCGATCAGCGCCTGGCGCCCCACCGCATGGCCGGAAGAGGAGGTGGCTAAGCCCAGCGACTGGCGGCGCATGCGCCCGCGCCACTGCCAGAGCACAAATGCCACCAGCCCCAGCGCGCCCACGCCGAAGCCAACACCGTCCGGCAGATAGCTCTGGCCGATTTGCGACATCGCCGCGCTGGTAGGGGAAACGGTAGTGCCATTAGTAATGCCGATTAACACGCCGCGAAACGCCAGCATCCCGGCGAGGGTGACGATAAACGACGGCACTTTACGATAGGCCACCCACCAACCGTTCCATGCGCCGAGCAGCAGGCCAAGCAGCAGCGTCACCACCACGGTGAGCGGCAGCGGCCAGCCGAGCCAGACGTCGAAAATGGCTGCCGCACCGCCCAGCAGGCCCATCATCGAGCCTACCGAGAGGTCAATCTCTGCCGAGATAATGACAAACACCATCCCCACCGCGAGGATGCCGGTGATGGCGGTCTGGCGCAGCAGGTTAGAGATATTACGCGCGCTCAGGTAGGCACCGTCGGTCATGCCGGTGAAAAAAAGCATGATCACAACGATGGCCGCAAGCATCACAAACACCTGCAGGTTGAGTGATTTCAGCCCGGAGAAGGGGCCCGGCGACGCGGTGGATAACTGACTTTCAGACGGGTTGCTTTTCGACATGATGTTCGCTCCTCAGCGCCGCTTCCATAACCTGCTCCTGGGTCAAATGACGGTTGATAAGATCGGCTTTCAGCTTCCCTTCGTGCATCACCAGCACGCGGTCGCTCAGGCCCAGCACTTCGGGCAGCTCGGAGGAGATCACAATCACCGCGATCCCCTGCTGCACCAGTTGGTTAATCAGTTTGTAGATTTCATACTTCGCGCCGATATCGATGCCGCGCGTCGGCTCATCAAGGATCAAAATGCGCGGGTTGAGCAGCAGGCAGCGGGCGAGAATCGCTTTCTGCTGATTGCCGCCGCTCAGCCGGCCAATCGCCAGCTCCGGCGACGAGGTTTTCACCTTCAGCCGCTGGATGGACTGCAAAATGCACGCCTGCTCGGCGGCGTCATCGAGGCTGCTCAGGCTGCCGGTAAACTGGTTTAGCGCCGCCAGCGTGATGTTTTTACCCACCGCCATCACCGGCACAATGCCGTCGCGCTTGCGATCCTCCGGCACCATGGCGATGCCGTGACCAATCGCCTGCTGGCAGTTGCGGATCTCAACCTCTTTGCCATCCAGAAAAATTTTTCCCTCCCAGCGCCCTGGCCAGACGCCAAACAGGCACTGCACGGCTTCGGTGCGCCCGGCCCCGACCAGCCCGGCAATGCCGAGGATCTCACCGCGCTTGAGGCTAAAGGAGACGTCGTTGACGCGTTTGATATGGCGGTTAACCGGATGCCAGGCGGTAAGGTGCTCGACGCGCAGGATCTCCTCGCCGTGGGTGTGGGGTTCATTGGGGTAGAGCGCGGTCAGCTCGCGGCCCACCATCATGGTGATGATGTCATCTTCACTCATCCCCGCCGCATCGCGGGTGCCGATGTGCTTCCCGTCGCGGATAACGCAGATAACGTCGGAGATGGCTTTCACTTCATTGAGCTTATGGGAGATGTAAACGCAGGCGATATCGTGGTTGCGCAGGTCGCGGATGATATCGAGCAGCACCGCCGTCTCCTGCTCGGTCAGCGAGGCGGTCGGCTCATCTAAAATCAGCAACCGCACCTGTTTGTTCAGCGCCTTGGCGATCTCCACCAACTGCTGCTGGCCCAGCCCTAAGTCACCGACGCGGGTATCGGGCGAGATGGCGAGGCTCACCTGTTTGAGCAGCTTCTCGCAGCGCAGCGTCATCTGGTCGTAATCCATCACGCCGTGGCGGGTGATCTCCGCGCCAAGGAAGATGTTCTCCAGCACCGTGAGATGCTTCACCAGCGCCAGCTCCTGGTGAATGATGGCGATCCCTTTGCGCTCGGTATCGCGGATATGGCTCGCTTGCAGAAGCTCCCCTGCAAAGTAGATTTCGCCTTCATAGCTGCCGGTCGGGTAGATGCCGCACAGCACTTTCATCAGGGTCGATTTACCCGAGCCGTTTTCGCCGCACAGGGAGAGCACTTCACCCGCGTTAAGTTGCAGGCTGACGTTATCAATCGCCTTCACGACGCCGAAGGCTTTGGTGATGTTCTTCATTTCGAGTAAGTAAGGCATGGCTGCTCCACGTCGATCGCTTATCAGACAGCGCCTGAGGTGAGGGCGGCGGCGCGCCTGATTCAGAACTCAGGCGCGCCGTCGTTTTCAGAGCTGATTCTTCTGGTGGAAGCCGTCTTTGATCACCGTGGCGTCAATATTCTCCTTGGTGACTTCAATCGGCGTCAGCAGACGGGCAGGCACATCTTTCAGGCCATTATTGAGGGAGGCATCGGCCTTCGGCTGCTTACCATTGCCAAGCTCGACGGCGATCTCCGCCGCGGTGTTGGCAAGCTGGGTGATAGGTTTATAGACGGTCATTGTCTGGCTGCCGTTCATCAGGCGTTTGACCCCGGCGAGATCCGCATCCTGGCCGGAGATGGCAACTTTGCCCGCCAGCCCCTGCGCGCTCAATGCCTGAATAGCGCCGCCAGCGGTTGCGTCATTCGAGGCAACCACGGCATCGATTTTATTGTTGTTGGCGGTCAGCGCGTTCTCCATTATTTTCAGCGCGTTTTCCGGCAGCCAGCCATCGACCCACTGGTCGCCGACAATTTTAATTTTCCCGCTGTCGATATAGGGCTTTAACACCTTCATCTGCCCGGCGCGGAACAGCTTGGCGTTATTATCCACCGGTGAGCCGCCCATTAAGAAATAATTACCCTGCGGCACCTTGTTGACCAGGCTTTGCGCCTGTAATTCCCCGACTTTTTCATTGTCGAAGGAGATATAGAAATCGATATCCGCATTATTAATCATGCGGTCATAGGCCAGAACTTTAATTCCTTCCTGTTTAGCTTCTTTCACAACGTTACTTAATACCTGACCGTTGTAGGGAATAATAACCAGCACGTCGACGCCGCGGTTGATCATATTTTCAATTTGCGACATCTGGGTCTCTTCATTACCGTTCGCCGACTGGACGAAAACATCGGCGCCGAGGGATTCGGCTTTCTTCACAAAAATGTCGCGATCTTTTTGCCAGCGTTCAAGACGCAGATCGTCAATCGCCATGCCGATTTTTATCGTTTTGGCATGGCTGAACGTGCTGGCAAGCAGCAGGGTAGCGCAGAGTGTAAGGCAGAGATTCTTTATCTTCATAATAGGAATACCTTTCGTAGGGTGGTGTGCGAGATAAAAGAAACGTGCACTGCTTAGAACGAGCAAATTCTTAACGCAGAATGGAATAGTGGCAATTACAGATTTTAATAGGCGGGTTACGTTTTTTGGTTTATTTGCTGATTTATGACCCCGATCTTATTTTAAAAAAAATAAAACTGGCGTTGCATAAAAAACAGGAAAGCACCTCGCAGCAACTTTTGCGGTTATTTTGCGAGCCAGCGCACGTTTGCGTATTCTCTCAATGGCAGTGTGAAATAACGTAATTGAGCAAGGCGCAGAGAGAATCCAGTATTAACTCAGATATGTTCACTCGCCAATGGAGCTCATTATGCACGCTTATTTTGACCAGCTGGATCGGGTTCGTTTTGAAGGTTCAAAGAGTACGAATCCGCTCGCGTTTCGTCACTACAACCCGGATGAGCTGGTGCTCGGGAAACGCATGGAAGATCACCTGCGTTTCGCCGCCTGCTACTGGCACACCTTCTGCTGGAACGGCGCGGATATGTTTGGCGTCGGCTCCTTCGATCGCCCGTGGCAGCAGCCGGGCGAGGCGATAGCGCTGGCAAAACGCAAAGCCGATGTCGCCTTCGAATTCTTCCATAAGCTCAATGTGCCCTACTACTGCTTCCATGATGTCGATGTCTCCCCGGAAGGCGCCTCGCTGAAAGAGTACCTGAGCAACTTCGCCGAAATGGTTGATGTGCTGGGGGAAAAACAGCAGCAGAGCGGCGTCAAGCTGCTGTGGGGCACGGCAAACTGCTTTACCAACCCACGTTACGGCGCGGGCGCGGCCACTAACCCGGATCCGGAAGTCTTCAGCTGGGCGGCAACCCAGGTGGTAAGCGCGATGAACGCCACCCATAAACTCGGCGGCGAAAACTACGTGCTGTGGGGCGGACGCGAAGGGTACGAAACCCTGCTCAACACCGACCTGCGCCAGGAGCGCGAGCAGATTGGCCGCTTTATGAACATGGTGGTCGAGCATAAGCACAAAATCGGTTTCCGCGGCACGCTGCTGATTGAGCCAAAACCGCAGGAGCCGACCAAGCACCAGTATGATTATGACGCCGCGACGGTCTATGGCTTCCTGAAACAGTTCGGGCTGGAAAAAGAGATCAAACTCAATATCGAAGCCAACCACGCCACCCTCGCGGGCCACTCCTTCCATCATGAAATCGCCACCGCCATTGCGCTGGGGCTGTTTGGCTCCGTCGACGCCAACCGCGGCGATCCGCAGCTCGGCTGGGATACCGACCAGTTCCCGAACAGCGTCGAAGAGAACGCGCTGGTGATGTATGAAATTATCAAAGCGGGCGGCTTCACCACCGGCGGCCTCAACTTTGACGCCAAAGTCCGTCGCCAGAGCACCGATAAGTACGATCTCTTCTACGGCCATATCGGGGCGATGGACACCATGGCGCTGGCGCTGAAAATCGCCGCCCGCATGGTCGAAGAGGGCGAGCTGGATAAACGCGTCGCTAAACGTTACGCGGGCTGGAATGGTGAGCTGGGCCAGCAAATTTTGCAGGGGCAGCTTAGTCTTGCGGAGCTGGCGAAGTACGCTGAAGAGCAGAACCTGGCGCCGCGTCACCAGAGCGGTCATCAGGAGCAACTGGAGAACCTGGTCAACGCGTATCTCTTCGATAAGTAACCGGCCTCTGCGCGGCACACTCAACAAGGAGTAGTCACTATGTATATCGGGATCGATCTCGGTACCTCGGGCGTGAAGGCGATTCTGCTCGGTGAGCAGGGCGAGGTGCTGGCCTCCCATACGGAGAAACTCAGCGTCTCTCGCCCACACCCGCTATGGTCGGAGCAGGATCCCGAAAGCTGGTGGCAGGCGACGGATCACGCCATCCAGGCGCTCGGTGCGGCGCATTCGTTGCAGCAGGTAAAGGCCATCGGCCTTGCCGGGCAGATGCACGGCGCGACGCTGCTCGATAGCGAAAACCGCGTTCTGCGCCCGGCGATCCTCTGGAACGATGGTCGCTGTGGTGAGGAGTGCGGGCTGCTGGAGGCGCGGGTGGCTAACGCCCGTGCGATCACCGGTAACCTGATGATGCCGGGCTTTACCGCGCCGAAGCTGCTGTGGGTGCAGAGGCATGAGCCGGAAATCTTCGCAAAGGTGGCGAAGGTGCTGCTGCCGAAAGATTATCTGCGGCTGAAGATGTCTGGCGTCTTTGCCAGCGATATGTCCGATGCCGCAGGCACCATGTGGCTCGATGTGGCGAAGCGCGACTGGAGTGACGAGATGCTCGCCGCCTGCTCGCTGTCACGCAGCCATATGCCAACGCTGTTTGAAGGCAGTGAGATCACCGGCGAACTGCTGCCGGAAGTTGCCCGGCGCTGGGCGATGCCGGTAGTGCCGATTGTTGCAGGCGGCGGCGACAACGCCGCTGGCGCGGTCGGTGTCGGCATGGCGGATGCGGGGCAGGCGATGCTCTCGCTCGGCACATCCGGCGTCTACTTTGCCGTCAGCGAAGGGTTCCTCAGCAAGCCGGAAAGCGCGGTGCACAGCTTCTGCCACGCGCTGCCGGGGCGCTGGCATCTGATGTCGGTGATGCTGAGCGCGGCCTCCTGTCTGGACTGGGCGGCGAAACTGACCGGCATGGAATCGGTGCAGGCACTGATTAGCGCCGCGCAGCAGGCGGATGAGAACGCGGGCGATATCTGGTTTCTGCCCTATCTCTCCGGCGAACGCACGCCGCACAACAACCCGCAGGCAAAAGGCGTCTTCTTTGGTCTGACCCATCAACACGGCCCGGCGGAGCTGGCGCGTGCGGTGCTGGAAGGGGTGGGGTATGCGCTGGCAGACGGGATGGATGTGGTGCACGCCTGCGGTGTGACGCCGCAAAGCATTACCCTTATCGGCGGCGGCGCGCGCAGCGACTGGTGGCGGCAGATGCTGGCGGATATCAGCGGTTTGCAGCTCGATTACCGCACCGGCGGGGATGTTGGCCCGGCGCTCGGCGCGGCGCGGCTGGCACAAATCGCCGTTAATCCCGGCGTACCGCTGGCAACGCTATTGCCGCAACTGCCGGTGGAGCAGCAACATCAGCCGGACGCGCAGCGTCACGCGCACTATGCCGCGAAGCGCGACACCTTCCGCCGCATCTATCAGCAGCTGTTGCCGCTGATGTCATAACCTTTCCGGCCCGCTGGCAACGGTGGGCCGTAATCACCCTGATGTTGTCCTTTTTTGGTCTTAGCAGCAGCGTAAAGCCTTGCCAGAATAGCGTTAACCCCACTGAGCAAGGAGTCCTGAAATGACCCGTACCGCCCTGATTAACATCGACACCCAGCAATCCTTTTTCCACCGTGACTTCTGGCAGGATAACGACTTTCCCGCTTTCCAGCAGGCAATGTTGACGCTGATTGCCGGTTGCCAGGCGCGCGGCATTCCGCTGGTGGATATTTTTCACGTCGCCGACAGCGGCCCCTTCTCGCTGGAGAGCGGCTTCGTGAAACCGATGCCCTTTTTGCAGCACCAGGCGGATGTCACCTTCCATAAGCATGTCCACAATGCCTTTACCGATACCGGCCTCGATCGCTGGCTGCGTCAGCGCGATATCAATCATCTGATCATTTGTGGTATTCGTACGGAGCAGTGCTGTGAAACGACCGCCAGGGTGGCATCGGATCTGGGCTATCGCGTGACCTTCGTCAGCGAAGCGACGCTCACCTTCCCGATGACGCACAATGGCGTGACGCTGGATAGCCACACGCTGCGCCACCGTACGGAAACCGTGCTCGTCGGGCGCTTTGCCGCCATTAAAACCGTCCAGGAGACGCTGGAACAATAAATGTGTGATGTCTGGTTTGTGATGCTGCCCGGCGTGCTGGCGCTCGATATGGCCGGTCCGGCGGAGACCTTTGCCCAGGCGCAGGAGGCCTTTCGCCTGCACTACATCGGCCCGCAAGCGGAGGTGGCAACCTCCCTTGGCTTAACGATGGGCAACATCGCGCCGCTGCCGGAGACGTTACCGGAGGGGAGCCTGCTGGTGCTGCCCGGCGTCAGCAATTCGTCGCAGTTATTCGACACGCCGCAGGCAACGCAGGTGCGCAACTGGCTGATGCGCCTGCAACCGCTGCTCCACCGCCGGGCGATTACGCTGATGTGCGTCTGCTCCGGCGCAATGCTGGCGGCGAAAGCCGGGCTGCTTAACGGGGTGCAGTGCACGACGCATCACAATGTGATTGCCCGCTTGCAGGCGCTGGAACCGGCAGCGCTGGTCAAAGAGAACCGGATTTTTATTGAGGATCGCGGCATCTGGACCAGTGCGGGCATCACCTCAGGCATCGATCTTGCCCTGCACATTATCAACCGTTTATGCGGGCCGGCGCGTGCGCTGGCGGTGGCGCGTGAAATGGTGGTCTGGTTTCGCCGCTCCGGCGACGATCCGCAGCTTTCACCGTGGCTGCGCTATCGTAACCATCTCCATCCGGCGGTGCACCGGGCGCAGGATGCGCTGACCGCCGAGCCGCAAAAAGCCTGGCAACTGGCGGAGATTGCCGCGCAGGCTCACGTCAGCGCCCGGCATCTCACCCGTCTTTTTCAGCAGCACCTGGGGATCAGCGTGCGGGACTATCTGGAGCAGCTGCGGCTGGTGATTGCCGAGCAGGCGCTGTTACAGGGCCAGGGGGCGGAGCAGGCGGCGCTGGCCGCCGGTTTCTCCTCCCCGCGCCAGCTGCACCGGGCGCGGGCGCGTATTGCTAGCTGACAAACCGCCGCCGGTCGATGCGCTGCACCAGCATCGAGAGCGCCAGGCTTGCCGCCAGCGCCGCGCTGAAGACCCACACAATGTCGAGCAGCGGCCAGTTTTGCACCTCAACGCCGCGCGTGCGCAGCGCATGAATAATCAGCGCGTGAAAACCGTAAATACCGAGTGAGTGGCGCGAAATCAGCGCCAGCCCAGGCAGAGTGCGGCTGTTAAGCGTGTTTTTTACCAGCGTAAACAGCGCGATGGCGCAGAGAAAGACCATCGGGCCGCAGTAGAGATACCAGGTATCGGCGAAGTTGCCGCGCCATCTCAGCTCATGCAGCGTACCGCGTGAAATCGCCACTACCGCCAGCACCACTACTGCGGCGCTCAGCCAGTTCAGCGCCCGTTTTTGCGTCTCCATCATGCCGATGGCGCGCCCGAGGATGGCGTAGAGCACGTAGTAAAAGGTGTCGCCGTTGATATAGAGATTGATCGGCAGCCACTCAACGCCGTCGCTTTTTAGCGTCACCAGATTGGGGTTAGCGACAACGCCAATCACCGCAATTAGCGCCAGCAGCATCTTGCCGCTCAGGGCTTTGACCTGAATCAGGGGCGAGAGCAGGTAGATAACGATGACGGCGAAGAAGAACCACAGATGGTAAAAAATCGGCTTTTGCAGGATGTTCTTCAGCGACAGGTCGCTGTTGATCGAAGTAAACAGCACGATATAGAGCAGGGCGATGAGGCTATAAAACAGCAGGCAGAGGCCGATACGCAAAAAGTGGCGCGGCTGGGCGCTGCGTTCGCCATAAAAGAGATAGCCTGAAATCATAAAAAAGAGGGGAACGCTGACGCGCGAGGCAGAGTTGAGCAGATTGGCAACATTCCAGTCGAAGCTGGTAACGGCGGCTGGATTAGTAATGTACCAGGTGGTGGTGTGGATCATGACCACCATTAAACAGGCTATCCCGCGTAAATTATCTATCCAGTGAATTTTTGACGGCATCACTTCCTCAATTTCTTATTGTCGACAAATATCCTAAGACTGGTAATTTACCTGCGTATCTCTTTGGATAATTCTGAGTTTTCCCACGCGTGGTTGTGCACTAAGCGCAGTGCTGCACAATGGCGTTTTTGGCCGTTTACCCTATCAGCCCGCAAGGAAATGCGTAAGAAAATGATGAAGTTTACTCTGCCGTTGCTGATGTTGCTGCTGACAAGTTGCAGCGCGCCCGAGAAAATGCCGGAGCAGAAGGCGCAAACGGCACGGCCTGGCCCGACACGCTCCCTCGATATGGAGCAACTCTGCCGGGAAAACGCTGCGCACCGCTACAACACCGGGGCGGAAAAAGTGAACGTTACCGGCTTTGAACAGTATCAGGGCAGTTACGAGATGCGTGGCGTTACGCCGCGTCATGAAGCGTTTGTCTGCACTTTTGACGCTGAAGGGCAGTTTTTGCATCTTTCGATGCGTTAAGCCCCATAATACGCGCCAATGCCGCCGCTATTTCCCAATTTTCCGTAAACAACCCCGTTTCGTACTGTATATCTTGCAGTCAGCGGGTATACTGGTCGCTTCCTTTAAATCCACACGTATCCAGCACGAAATAATATGCAAAAGTTTGATACCAGGACCTTTCAGGGTCTGATCCTGACCTTACAGGATTATTGGGCTCGTCAGGGCTGCACCATCGTTCAACCTCTGGACATGGAAGTGGGTGCCGGTACTTCGCACCCGATGACCAGCCTGCGCGCGCTGGGCCCGGAGCCGATGGCAACCGCCTACGTTCAGCCTTCCCGTCGCCCGACCGATGGTCGCTACGGCGAAAACCCGAACCGCTTACAGCACTACTACCAGTTCCAGGTGGTGATTAAACCCTCTCCGGACAATATTCAGGAACTGTACCTCGGGTCACTGAAAGAGCTGGGTATGGACCCGACCATTCACGATATTCGTTTCGTGGAAGATAACTGGGAGAACCCGACGCTGGGCGCCTGGGGACTTGGTTGGGAAGTGTGGCTTAACGGCATGGAAGTGACGCAGTTCACCTACTTCCAGCAGGTTGGCGGCCTTGAGTGCAAGCCGATCACCGGCGAGATCACCTACGGTCTGGAACGTCTGGCGATGTACATTCAGGGCGTAGACAGCGTCTACGATCTGGTCTGGAGCGACGGCCCGCTGGGTAAAACCACTTACGGCGACGTGTTCCATCAAAACGAAGTGGAGCAGTCCACTTACAACTTCGAATACGCCGATGTCGACTTCCTCTTCACCTGCTTCGAGCAGTATGAGAAAGAGGCTCAGCAGCTGCTGGCGCTGGAAAACCCGCTGCCGCTGCCGGCTTACGAACGCATTCTGAAAGCCGCCCACAGCTTCAACCTGCTTGATGCGCGTAAAGCCATCTCCGTCACCGAACGCCAGCGCTACATTCTGCGCATCCGTACGCTGACCAAAGCAGTCGCTGAAGCCTATTACGCTTCCCGTGAAGCCCTTGGCTTCCCGATGTGCAACAGAAATAAATAAGAGGCGGCCATGTCAGAGAAAACATTCCTGGTGGAAATCGGCACCGAAGAGCTGCCACCAAAAGCCCTGCGCAGCCTGGCTGAGTCCTTCGCTGCCAACTTTACCGCTGAACTGGATGCGGCAGGCGTTGCCCACGGCGAGGTTAAGTGGTTCGCCGCGCCGCGCCGTCTGGCGCTGAAAGTGGCGAATCTTGCCGCTGCGCAGCCGGATCGCGAAGTTGAAAAACGCGGCCCGGCCATCGCCCAGGCGTTCGACGCGGAAGGCAAACCGAGCAAAGCGGCTGAAGGCTGGGCGCGCGGCTGCGGTATCACCGTCGATCAGGCCGAGCGTCTGACCACCGACAAAGGCGAATGGCTGCTCTATCGCGCCCATGTGAAAGGCGAAAGCATCGAAACGCTGCTGCCGAACATGATCGCCACCTCGCTTAGCAAACTGCCAATCCCGAAACTGATGCGCTGGGGCGCGTCGGACGTGCACTTTGTGCGTCCGGTTCACACCGTTACCCTGCTGCTGGGCGATCAGCTGGTTCCGGCAACGATCCTTGGCATTCAGTCCGATCGCGTCATTCGCGGCCACCGCTTTATGGGCGAGCCGGAGTTCACCATCGACAACGCCGATCAGTACCCGCAGATCCTGCTGGAGCGCGGCAAAGTGATGGCGGATTACGCCGAGCGTAAAGCCAAAATCAAAGCGGACGCTGAAGATGCGGCGCGTAAGATTGGCGGTACTGCCGATCTGAGCGACAGCCTGCTGGAAGAGGTCACCTCTCTGGTTGAGTGGCCGGTGGTGTTGACCGCGAAGTTCGAAGAGAAATTCCTCGCCGTTCCGGCAGAAGCCCTGGTCTACACCATGAAGGGTGACCAGAAGTACTTCCCGGTGTATGGCAACGACGGCAAACTGCTGCCAAATTTCATCTTCGTCGCCAATATCGAGTCGAAAGATCCGCAACAGATTATCTCCGGTAATGAAAAAGTGGTGCGCCCGCGTCTGGCGGATGCCGAGTTCTTCTTCAATACCGACCGTAAAAAACGCCTGGAAGATCACCTGCCGCGTCTGCAAACCGTGCTGTTCCAGCAGCAGCTCGGCACGCTGCGCGACAAGACCGATCGTATTCAGGCGCTGGCGGGCTGGATTGCCGGTCAGATTGGCGCAGATGTGAACCACGCCACGCGCGCGGGTTTGCTCTCCAAGTGCGACCTGATGACCAACATGGTGTTTGAGTTTACCGACACCCAGGGCGTGATGGGCATGCACTATGCGCGTCACGACGGCGAAGCGGAAGACGTTGCCGTCGCGCTGAACGAGCAGTATCAGCCGCGCTTTGCCGGTGACGAGCTGCCGTCTAACCCGGTGGCTTGCGCCGTGGCGATTGCCGATAAGATGGATACCCTCGCGGGGATCTTCGGTATCGGCCAGCATCCGAAAGGCGATAAAGACCCGTTCGCGCTGCGTCGTGCCGCGCTGGGCGTGCTGCGTATTATCGTTGAGAAGAACCTGGCGCTGGATCTGCAAACCCTGACCGAAGAGGCGGTGCGTCTCTACGGCGATAAGCTGACGAACGCCAAAGTGGTCGACGATGTGATCGACTTTATGCTGGGCCGCTTCCGCGCCTGGTATCAGGACGAAGGCTACAGCGTAGATACCATTCAGGCGGTGCTGGCGCGCCGTCCGACCAAACCGGCCGATTTCGACGCGCGTATGAAGGCGGTTTCCCACTTCCGTACGCTGGAGGAAGCGGCGGCGCTGGCGGCAGCCAACAAGCGCGTCTCCAACATCCTGGCGAAATCTGACGAAACGCTGAATGAGAACGTGCAGGCGGCGGTGCTGAAAGAGGCCGCAGAGATTAAGCTGGCAGGCAACGTGGTGGTTCTGCGCGATACCCTGCAGCCGTTCTTTGCCGAAGGGCGCTATCAGGAAGCGTTGATCGAGCTGGCGCAGCTGCGCGAGCCGGTGGATGAGTTCTTTGAGAACGTGATGGTGAACGCCGACGATAAAGAGGTGCGCATCAACCGCCTGACGCTGCTGGCGAAACTGCGTGAACTCTTCCTGCAGGTGGCAGATATCTCGCTGCTGCAGTAATCGTTCAGTCGATAAAAAACCCGCTACGGCGGGTTTTTTTATGCCCCGATGTTGCCGGGGAGCGTGGTGCCGCATGGGGCCATTAGCCGCGCTAAATCGTAGGCCGGATAAGGCGTAGCCGCCATCCGGCAAAGCAGACGGTTCGGAACTGCCATCCGGCAACAGCACCCAACTCAGCGGCGTGGCGCGTGGGTGAATCGGCGAAAGGCATTACTGACGCGGACGGTGTTGCGCCCGGCGCGTTTCGCCTCGTAAAGGGCGTTATCGGCGCTCTGGATCAGCTGCCCATATTCGGTATGGTTCTGCTGACACAGGCTGGCGACGCCGATACTGACGCTGACGCAGCCATCCGGTGAACTGGCGTGGGGAAGCTCAAGGCGCTGCACGCTGGTGCGCAGCTTCTCTGCCAGCTCCACCGCCGCTGCCGAGCGCGTTTCCGGCAACAGAGCGCAAAACTCCTCGCCGCCGTAGCGAAACAAGATCTCATTCGGGTTGCAGAGCGTGCTGCGCATCGCCGACGCAATCTGCTGCAGGCACTCGTCGCCGTGCTGGTGGCCATAGCTGTCGTTGTAGGACTTGAAGTAGTCCACATCGATCAACAGCAGCGACAGCGGTTTGTTATTACGCTTGCTGGCGCGCCACTCGCGCTCAATGCAGAGATCGAAATAGCGGCGGTTGCCGACGCCCGTCAGGCCATCCGACAGGGATTGCGACAACAATTCATGGGCCTGATCGCGCAGCAGCGACTCACGGCGTACTGCCGCAGTGACATCGACAATCTGAATCAGGCAGTAACGCTCGGCATCGCCGAGTGGAACAATGGTCACCGCCTGGCTCAGACGGGCGGTTGGCCGCGCCGGTTCCGCATAGAGCGGAAAAGGGGAGCGGTGTAGCGATTGTGAAAGCAGGGAAGATAAATTGTGACCAATGGCCTGACGGATCGCATCGCCAACGCGGTGATAGGTCAGGTCCGGGAAGACGGAAAAAAAGTCTTCGCCAACGGTGTCGCTGGCCGCCCGCCCGGTATGCGTCTCTAACCACGCATTCCACAGCGCGATACGGTACTGCGCATCCACGAGGATGACACCGAGGCTGAGGGCTGAAAACGCATCCAATAACAACTTATCTTTCATGATTAATGCATTCCGCTGGGAACACTACCGGATTCTAAACGGCTGATATAAAGCCGAACCTGCTCGCGTAAGTCGCACAGAGCGGACATATCGAGGATAAACGCGAGATAGCCTTGGATCTGCTGACGCTCGAGCGCAAAATCAATGCGCAGCATCATCACCAGCGGATCGTTCTCATCTTTTTCCGGGTTGAGGATCTCTTCGCTGCTGCCAACCCGCACCACCGGCAGCGACCCTTGTAGCTCTTTCTGGAACATATTTGCCAGCGTGCCGACGCAGGCGTTGAGCACGATATTGCCGATCTCGCTCATCGCTTCGCGCTCCATCTCGCCCAGTTCATGCGCCGGGATCAGATCGCCGACCATCATGCGCACGATTTCGAAACTGGCGGCTTCCGGAAACATCAGAATCGCTTCGGTAGCATAGGCCCCTTCGTAATGCTGGCTAATGCCGAACAGCGATACGCCAGCCCCCATCTCGTCGGCCGCTTTCGAGCGCGGCGTAAAGCGGATGGTCGGCACCGACATGCGCACCTCTTCGTTGACGATATTGCTCATCGCCGCCGCTGCGTGGCCGACGCCGATGTTGAAGATCTCCATCAGGCTGTCCGCTTCAATCTCGCTGATATCGGGCAACTCGGTCATGGCTGGCTCTCCAGGCTCTTCAGCATGGCGTGCAGCTGCGGCTCTTTCAGCGGTTTTGGCAGAAAGCCAAGGCCCATCTCTTCGGCGGCAGCCTGCACGGAGTTCTGCACGTTTGCGGTGAGCAGCACAATGTGGGTCTGCGGGTGGGTCTGACGCAGGCGTGACGCCGCTTCAATGCCGCCAATGCCGGGCATGTTCACATCAAGCAGAATCAAATAGGGAGTGTTCGCCGCGGCGTGGGCAATCGCCTCTTCGCCCGTACCGGCTTCATCAATGCTCCAGTCGCTGTGCAAGTTAAGAACATACTGGCGGGAAATCATGCGTGACAGGCGGCTGTCATCGACAATCAGAATATATCTGGACATCATTCATTCTCATTTTAGGATTCAGGGCCTGAAACCAGAACAATGCTTTACTTCCGGACCTCCTCCCTGAGCACTACTGAACGATATGCCACCGTTATGCGTTTTGGGTAACGCGCGGTTTTATCGTCTCCTTTCTGAAATGGCGATCCTGGATTGCACGCATGGCCTGCTACTTTCAGTTAAGTCACCTTATTCATCGGCAATATTGCGCAAACAATTAGCCCTCAATTTTGCGCGCTGCGACGTAAAGATGAAAATTTGACCTTGAAACTGGCCTGGCTCTCTGGCTATCCTGTGCGGCGACGAACTTCTCGTCTCACTGGAGCGCACCCGGAAAATGAACAAACACGACTGATGAATCCACTACCTTGTTAAACGCTCGCGCGTTGGCAAGGCCGTTAACGATCTCATTCAGGAGTGCTTATGGCTCATTGTGCGCAGTCACCCGCCTTTATTTTGCATCAGGTCACCTGTCAGTTTGCGACGGGCGAGACCCTTTTCGGCCCGCTGAATTTAACCCTCGACGCCTCGCTGTGCGGGCTGGTCGGGCGTAACGGCGTCGGCAAAACCCAGCTTTTACGCCTGCTTGCTGGGCAAAGCCAGCCCGCATTCGGGCATATCGAATCCGCAGTGGGCTGGGCGTATGTCGCGCAGCAACACACCCTCTCTGCGCACACCACCCTGGCGCAACTGCTCGGTTATGGCGAAATCTTTGCCGCGCTGGAGCGCGTGTTGCAGGGGCGCTATCAGCCCGCGGATCTGGAGTTACTCGACGGTCAGTGGGATCTGCCTGAGCGGCTTGAGGCCGCCTTTTCGCAGGCCAACCTGCCACCGTTCGCGCCGGACAATCCCGCGGCGGCTTTAAGCGGCGGCGAGCGCGTTCGGGCGCTGCTCTGCGGCGCGTTTATGACCGGCGCGGATTACCTGTTACTGGATGAACCGACTAATCACCTTGATGGCGAAGGGCGGGCATGGTTTAGCGACCAGCTCCGGCAGCATAAAGGCGGGGCGCTGATCGCCACTCACGACCGGCAATTGCTCGGCGAGATGTCGCGCATTGTTGAACTGACGCCCGCCGGGCTTCGCAGCTACGGCGGCAATTACGCTGATTATGAGCAGCAGCGCGACGCGCAGCAGCAGGCCGCCCGCGCGATGCTGGATCATGCCGCCGTTGAGCGTCGGCGAGCGCGCAGCCGAATGCAGAAGGAGCACGACGCCAGCCTGCGGCGTTCGGCGAAAACGCTGCGCACCGTCGATACCCTCAACATCGCCTCCTTTGAGCGGGTGAAATATAAAAACCTCGCCAAAGAGCGCCCGGCGAGCTGGCGCAAGCAGCATCAACAACAAAATGAGGTACTTAATGCTGCGGTCACCGAGGCGCGTGAGCGAGTAGAGGAGGAGATGCCGGTGCTGTTTACGCTACCCGGCAGCCAGGTGCCGCCGGGCAAACAGGTGCTGGTGCTCGACGAGGTGGTGCTGCCGCACATCGCGCTTTCTCCCCTGAGCCTGCGCATCGACGGCCCGCTGCGCGTCGCCATTCGTGGGCCAAATGGCTGCGGTAAGTCGACGCTGCTAAAGGCGATCCTCGGTGAGTTAGCGCCGCTGGCAGGCGAATGCCACCGCTCGGTCAGCTGCGCCTGGCTTGATCAGCATCTCTCGCGGTTTGATCTCTCGTTATCGGTGCTTGAGCACCTTCAGCGAGGCAACTCACTGCTGGAGGAGGGGGTGCTGCGCAGCCGTCTGGCGCAGTTACAGCTGGGCGCGGAGAAGGTGATGTTGCCGCTGGCGGCCCTGAGCGGCGGCGAGCGGTTGAAGGCGGCGCTTGCCTGCGTGCTCTGGCAGCGCGATGCCACGCAGCTGTTACTGCTCGACGAGCCGACCAACCATCTCGATCTCGCCTCCACCCGCGCGATTGAAGCGGCGCTGGCGGATTTTCCCGGCGCGATGCTGGTGGTGTCGCATGATGAGGCGTTTCTTGCCGGGCTTGGGCTGACGCACAGCCTGACGTGGCAGGCCAGCGGATGGTGCTGGCAGCAAGCGTGAGCGGGCAACCAATTCTCGTAGTCAATCCTGCTCTAAACTTGAGTGATGAAAATAAACGCGATACGGTGGCCTGCTGTTAATAAGAAGTAACATAAGTGAAAGCGATAGATATGCTCACGCTGTTTAGCCCGGGCTCGACAGCTTCTGCTATGCCTCCGCCACAAGGAAACGATGATGAATCTGCCAGGAATGAACCCCGAAAGAAATCTGCCGGGGTATGAATTTGCCCGTATGACCGGTGCAGGAGCGAGTGATTTTGATTTTAAAGCCCTCGGCGCCGCAATGGATTGTACCCGTGAATTTGCCGACGCAGGCATCATCTATGCCGATGGCCCCGAGCGTTACCTGGTGCGTCCGAGTAAACGCCATCCCAACGGGCAGAGCGGCATCGTCACTCACGTTATCGTCACCAAAGCCGCCGCCCAGCCGACCAACTCCAGCAACGGTAAAGCGCTGACGGAAGCGGTCTCTGCAACGTCGATGGGCACTGAGATCGCCTCGACGGTGCTCTCCTGCGGGGCGATGCTTATCACCGCGGGCGTGATGGCCGCCGGTACCGTCGCCACACCGCTCACCGCGGGCGGCAGCACCGTGCTGGTGGCGATTGGCTATGCGGGCACGGCGGCGACCGGTTTGCAGTGCCTTAACGGCATCTACCGCGTGTACGATCTGGTAGAGAACGGCGGTGAAAACGTCGCCTGGCTTGATTCCCAGGAGTGGTATGTCGCCACTTCAACCTCGCTGGATCTTGTCTCACTGGCGAGCGCCGGTGGCGCGCTGAAAGAGGCGCTGGCAACCTGGAAAGCGATGAAGTCGGTCTCCTCGCTGAAAGCGACGCAGTGGCTGAAAGAGTATCCGCGCCAGGATCGCGCCCGTCTGACGGAGCTGATTATCCGCGCGCAGAACCCCGGTATCAGCAATAAAGGCATCAAGGCCGCCATCCGCGCCGGGCTCTATCCGAAACGCTTCCCCGTCGAGCCGGTTCAGGTTGAGCTGACCCGCCAGTTGGGCCAGGTGGTGACCAGCGCAGCGGCACTGGCAGGCAGCGCGGTGAGTGGCGTTATTGCCGCACCGGGCAACGTGCCGCGCACCGGGCGCTATATCGTCGGGACCATTCAGTCGCTGGCGGTGATCTGATGTCGTTGTTGAGCTGGCTGACAGGATCGGTGTTCTACGATTTATGGCAGCACGGGCGTGAAATCGAGCCGCTGATCGCGCGCAAAGATGAACGCGTCCTGTCGCGCTCCACGCCCGAGCTGGAGCGCCATTTTGACAAAACCGCCGTCGAGCAGCCGCGCCAGAACGGCTTCCCGGTGGCATTTGTGATGCTGCTGCTGCTGGTGGCGTTTGCGCTCAATCTGCTTTCTCTGCTGCGCCTCTTGCCGGGGCTGACGCCGCCGCTGCACGCACTCGCCTTTTTTGCCCCTGCGCTGGTGGTGCTGGCGACCACCATTAGCAGCATGTTTATGCTGGCGCGCGGCTTTAGCGCCGGGCTTGCCGGTTTCGCGTATCTCTTTAGCGGCTTGCTGCTGGTCACCGTGGCGCAGTTGGTGATTAATCTGCTGACGGGCGGCGGCGCGGCGATACCGTTGCTGATTGCATTGGCGGCATTAGTCGGGTGTCGGCGGTTGCTTAATGGCGAAGGGGTTGTGGTGTTTGCGCTCTACTGTCGAACAGCGCGTCTGACTAGAGTGGCGAGGACGTTGCGGTTGAAGTCTCGTTAAGGCGGGAAAAACATAAACCCCCGGCGTGGCGGGGGCTCTGACCGTTGCAGCTTAGTCAATAAGCTGCTTGCTGAGCATCGGATTCGAATGAATCAGGCGCATCAGTTTCATCTCGGTGGCGGTGGGTGTTATACGTTGTGATTCCCACTCATGCACCATTGAGACAGAGACTCCCATCGCACGAGCGAAGTCATCAATCTTCAGACCGGTTCCACGTCGCAATTGTTCAAAGTCACTAAAGGAATTCGGCTTCTTGCTCAGGGTTCCCGTCTGCGCAACATCTTTCTTAAATACGATCTGTTCGAGACTGCTCATCAGTTCAAACATCGGGTCTTTGTACTCCATTGAGCACTCCTCATAAAATCACACAGCGGATATCGTGATACAGCCTGATAAGAGTAGTCGGAAAAAAACCTGGCGTATGATTTCGCCAGTGATTATTTACGTTGTAAGCGGGGTAGATGTGCTCAAAATGCACCTTCTGCCGCTTAAGTTTTGTTTAATTGATTGATTAATAAGAGAGCGATTTTGCTCGGTATAAATTTGTAAATCGTCAGCAAAAATTTGGATTAAGAATAATCTGACCGCGATCACGGAAAATATCGTGCCAAAACGGATCCGCACGCTTTTGTGTGTAATGAAGGGGTATCTTGCGAGGCTGACCTGGACTATCCTTGTAGGCCGTTGGGCACGCGTGTGCCGAGAAGCGGTTTTATGGGTGAAAGGAGTAATAAAATGGCGACAGGACAGTCCTGCTCTCGCTGGTTTGCGTCTCTTGCGGCGCTATTAATGGTGGTAAGCCTGAGTGGGTGTTTTGATAAAGAAGGCGATCAACGTAAAGCGTTTATCGATTTCCTGCAGAATACGGCAATGCGCAGCAGCGAACGTCTGCCAGCGCTGACGGCGGATCAGAAAAAACAGTTCGGCCCGTTTGTCTCTGATTATGCGGTTATCTATGGCTATTCCCAGCAGGTGAACCAGGCGATGGATTCCGGTCTGCGCCCGGTCGTTGATAGCGTTAACGCCATCCGCGTGCCGCAGGATTATATGACGCAGCGCGAGCCGCTTCGCCAGGCCAACGGTTCGCTCGGCGTGCTGAGCCAGCAGTTGCAAAACGCAAAAATGCAGGCCGATGCCTCCCATGCCGCGCTCAAGCAGGCAGACGATCTGAAACCGGTCTATGACCAGGTTTACACCAAAGTGGTGACCAACCCGGCTAACGCGCTGCAACCGCTGATCCCGGCGGCGCAGGTCTTCACCCAGCAGCTGGTGCAGGTGGGCGACTTTATCGCGCAGCAGGGCACGCAGGTGAGCTTTACGGCGAACGGCATTCAGTTCCCGACCTCCGAGCAGGCCAGCCAGTATAACGCGCTGATTGGGCCGCTGGCGGCGCAACATCAGGCCTTTACCCAGGCCTGGACGGCAACCGTCTCAGGAATGAAATAAGTAATAAGGCTACGGTGAAGCGCGGTTGCTAATGGCTGGCGCTTCATCTACAAAATCAGGGCCTGAAAGGAACGACCGGATACGGGGCGTTCCGCTCCCCGTTTGTTCTGATGTACCTGCCACAGGGAGCATTAGGCTACTCTTGTAAAAACAGAGCGAACGACGAGAGGCAATGCGATATGACTAACCGGATAACCGTTACTGTTAAAGAAGGTGAGACGCTTCACTTCTGGCGGCTGGGAGGAGAGGAAGCCATATCAGAGCCTTTTGTCTGGACACTGACATTGCTCAGTGAAGATTCGCAAATTAACCGCAGTAAACTCCTGAGCCAGCCCGTCACAATTACCATTCCGACGCAGAATGCGTTAGCCCCTCGTTATCTCAACGGCAAAGTAACCTCTGCCGCCGCCACCCCGATTGAACATGACGGCACTCGCTACACGGCTTATACACTGACAGTTGAATCTGACCTCTGGCCCCTGAAGCGTAATCGGGACATGCGGATTTTTCAGGGGCAAACAGTGCCTGAAATTGTCAAAAAGATCCTCAGTGAGCACAACGTCAAGACTGATGACAAACTGACAGAAGAGTACCGCACCTGGGAGTACTGTGTTCAGTATCAGGAAAGCTCTCTTGATTTCATCAGGCGTCTGATGGAACAAGAAGGGATAGCTTTCTATTTCCGCCATGATACCGACAGCCACACACTGGTGCTGACTGATGCAGGTTCTGAATTACAGCCCTTCCCTGGCTACGAGGTTATTCCCTATCACCAAACTACATCAGGGGGTGTCACAGGTGAGGAAGGTATTAGCCAGTGGTCCGTGCAGGACAGCATTACCCCAGGATTATACAGTCTGGATGACTATGACTTCCGCAAACCGAACGCCTGGCTGTTTCAGGCCCGTCAAAACAATGTTGCTCCCCAGCCGGGAACCGTAAGCGTCTATGACTGGCCTGGCCGTTTTGTGGACCACAACCATGGTGATAAATACGCCAAAATTCATCAGGAGCGGTGGCAGGTTGAGCATCAGCAGACATCCGGTACATCAACCGCCAGCGCTATCACACCCGGACATATATTCCAGCTTGAAAATGCCCCTTTCCCTGACGGGAACAGCAGCTACACAATCATCCGGGCTGTTTATCAGTTTGAGGAAAACCCCTACTCCACCTCCGACAGCAGCGAAAGCGTGCATCGAACAGATTTTATTGTTATTCCAGCCTCCACACCTTACAGACCAGAGCAGAAAACCCCATGGCCAAGAACCTACGGACCACAGACAGCCAGGGTCGTAGGGCCAGACGGAGAGAGTATATGGACAGACCGTTATGGTCGGGTGAAAGTGAAATTTCACTGGGACAGAGAGTCAAAAGGGGATGACGCCAGCTCATGCTGGATACGAGTTTCCAGCGCCTGGGCCGGGCAGGGATTTGGGGGCGTACAGATCCCCAGGGTTGGCGATGAAGTCGTGGTGGATTTTATCAACGGTGATCCGGACAGGCCGATTATCACCGGACGCGTCTACAACGAATCCAGCATGCCTCCTTGGGAGCTTCCTGCTGCTGCAACGGTAATGGGCTTTATGAGCCGCTCAAAAGACGGGAACCGTGATAACGCTAACCATCTGTTGTTTGAAGATAAAGCGGGTGCGGAAAAAGTCGACCTTCATGCTGAAAAAGATATGCATATCACCGTGGAGAATAATAAAACGGTTGGGATTGATGGTTCACGAACGACTACGATAAAAGGCGAACAGAAAGACGCAATTACCGGCGCTGCCACGTTCCATTATAAGGATGTCCGCACCACGACTGTCGAAAAAGCAGAGACTACTACTTTCAATAACGGCCAGACGGAAACCATTACAAATGGACGTACACTGGATATAACCAGCGGTGGCGACACGGTTACCATCAAGGGAGAACGAAATACTACTGTTGACGGAACAGAGGTTCATCACGTTACCGGAAGGCTCACTGAAAATTATGATAGCGGGCAGGATACGACAATTAAAGCTGGCGGAAGGACGGATACCGTTAAGGGCGATGTCGTTTTCACTATAACCGGTGGTTTTTACGAACAAAACGTCAGTGGGAAAGTTGATGTAATCTCAGGCGCTGATATAAAAATTAAAAGTACGACTAAAATAACCCTCGACGCTCCTCATATAGAGCAGATTGACTCCAACAAAACGAAATGGTCAGACAAAGTTACTGATTTCGTCGTAGACCATGCAACATTCAAAATTGTTTCTTTTTCCGCATATGGCGCAAGCGCTTCTGTGAATGCAGCAAGTGTGTCCTGGGCTACGATGTCTTTTTCAACTGCATTGACCAGCGTAGTTACAGCACCAATGAACTATACAAGATCTTTAACAAAGATCGAAGATTCACTTCAAAATGTCGCATTAAGCGCACTTCATATGTTTATTTAAAGGTACTTTTAAATGGAAATAACCAAATATTTACATTTCATTCCATGGATACTTGTTGTGTTAATAGTCGTTTCTTCACTTAAAGGAATAAAAGTGAATAAAGAAGAGAACACGCTAATTAGAGAATGGAATACCAAAGACAAATGGCAAGGTGAAGTGACTGCTGCATCCATCATTGACTGGAAACAGTTAAATGTCATGCGTAACTTTGACTACTTCTACCTCTTCACCCTGGAGAGCAATATCGGCGGGAAGAAAATGGTATTGAAAGCCGCGGGCGTTATACCTGTATCGCAAGCGAAGCTGATAAAAAATGGCGCATCGGTCGTCGTAAAATACAGTCTTCAGCCCAAAAAAACTGCCGTTGAATACATTGTCGATCCTGAAGGGCAGCACCACGTTGAGTTACCCTGATATCTCCTGTCGCAACCTGGCATTCAGCGGATGCAGGCATAAAAAAAGAGGCGATACGATCGCCTCTTTTTTATTGCTGAATTGACCTTAGCGGACGACCTGCGGGTTAACGCAGTTCTGCTCCACCTTGCCATTGAGCGCATCAATCAGGTTATCGACCGCGCAGGCCGCCATGTTGTAGCGCGTCTCATGGGTTGCAGAACCGATATGCGGCAGTGCCACGACGTTGGGCAGCGACAGCAGCGGTGAATCCGCAGGCAGCGGCTCCTGCTCAAACACATCCAGACCGGCGGCGTGGATTTCGCCGTTTTGCAGCGCCTCGATCAGCGCCGACTCATCCACTACCGGGCCGCGCCCGGCATTAATAAAGATGGCGGATTTTTTCATCATCGCGAACTGCGCTTTGCCGATCAGATGCTGCGTCTCTTCAGTGAGTGGCAGTACGACACAGACAAAATCGGACTCCTGCAACAGCGTTTCCAGATCGCAATGGCGCGCCTGAAAGCGCTCTTCCGCTTCGGCGTGTTGGCGGCGGGCGTGGTAAAGGATCGGCATGCCGAAGCCACAGTGTGCGCGCTGCGCCAGTGCCAGGCCAATGCGCCCCATACCGACAATGCCCATCGTTTTATGGTGTACATCAATGCCGAACCAGTCCGGCCCAATGCTTTTGGTCCATTCGCCCGCTTTGACCCGCTCAGCCACATCCACCACCCGGCGGGCGCTGCTCAGCACCAGCGCCATAATGGTGTCAGCCACGGTTTCGGTCAGCACGGTTGGCGTGTGCATCAGGGCAATCTTGCGCGCGTTCAGCGCATCCACATCAAAATTGTCATAGCCCACCGAGATGGTCGAGGTGGCACGCAACTGCGGCATCTTCTCCAGCAGCGCGCTGTCCACCGTCTGGCTGGAGCCTAACAGCCCCTGCGCGTTGGCAAACGCCTCGGCGTGTTGCTGCACCGTTTCAGGTTTCAGGTTAGCAACCTGGGTCACGGTAAAGTGCGTCTCCAGTCGTGCGAGCAGATCATCGGGCAAGGCTTTGTACAGGATGATAGATGGCTTCATGCGGTTCTCCCTTGTGACGGTGCGCCTGCCGGAATCTGCTTATTGTTAGCAGGCTTAACAATTAAAGTAAGCCATACAGAGGCGAAAAGCGCCACCCCCATAAATATGTACGAAGCGGACGGGCTGCCGGTCGCGCCGTTAAGATAGCCGACAAACCACGAGCCGCAGAACGAGCCGAGCGCGCCCATGCTGTTGATTAACGCCATTGCGCCACCCGCCACATTACGCGGCAGCATCTCCGGGATAATCGCGAAGAAGGGGCCATACGGCGCGTACATCGCCGCCCCGGCAATCACCAGCAGGGTGTAGGAGATCCAGAAGTGGTTCGCGCCCACGGCCCACGAGCCGATAAAGGCGAACGCGCCAATCAGCAGCAGCGGCCAGACAAAGAGTTTGCGGTTTTGCAGCTTATCGGAGGCCCAGGAGGCGAGGATCATGGCAATGGTCGCCGCCAGGTAAGGTACGGAAGAGAGCCAGCCCACTTCCACCATGCCAAGGTTGTCGCCGCCGCTGCGAATAATTGACGGCAGCCACAGCACAAAGCCATACACGCCGATGCTCCAGGCGAAATATTGCAGGCAGAGCAGCACTACATTGCGCGAGCGGAAGGCTTCGCTGTAGTTACGAACCGCTTTAATGCCCTGCTGCTCTTTATCAAGCTGCGTTTGCAGCGCGCGTTTCTCATCTTCGCTCAGCCACTTCGCCTGGCTCGGTTTATCTTTTACCAGCACCCACCAGCAGAAGGCCCAGATCACCGCCGGCACGCCTTCGATGATAAACATCTCACGCCAGCCGAAAGACTGGATCAGGTAGCCGGAGACCACCGACATCCACAGCACCGTGACCGGGTTACCGAGGATTAAAAAGGTGTTCGCCCGCGAACGCTCCGATTTGGTAAACCAGTTACTGATGTAAATCAGCATCGCTGGCATTACCGCCGCTTCCACCACGCCGAGGATAAAGCGGATGGCGGCCAGCATTGGGATATTGCTCACCACGCCGGTCAGCGATGCGCAGGCACCCCACAAAATCAGGCAGATAAAGATCAGCTTGCGCACGCTGCGCCGTTCGGCGTAGACCGCGCCGGGGATCTGGAAGAAGAAGTAGCCGAGGAAGAAGAGCGCGCCCAGCAGCGAAGAGACGCCTTTGGTGATGCCGAGATCGTCGTTAATCCCGGCCGCGGAGGCGAAGCTGAAGTTCGCGCGATCGAGGTAGGCCAGACTGTAGGTGATAAACACAATCGGCATGATATAGAGCCAGCGTTTGGCTGAGTTGGTGGCGTTGCTCATAAGGTTGCCTCTATGGTTGAGGTTATTTTCCACCTGTCATGTAGGGTACAGGCGGTTTGAGTATCGGCGAAACGGGCGCTACAGCGCGCCCAGCTCCGCGCGGGTTGGCAATCCTTCGCTGTCGCCAGGCACCTGAATCGCCCGCGCACCGATGGCATTGCCCCGGCGCACCGCATCGTGCAGCGTTTTTCCTTCCAGCAGGGCGCTGATCACCCCGACGGCAAAACCATCGCCTGCGCCAACGGTATCGACGACGTTCTCGACAATAACCGGCGCAACCGCCCCCTGTTCGCCATCGGCGGTTTTAAACCACGCGCCGTCAGGGCCGGTTTTGATAATTACCGCCTTCACGCCGCGTTGCAGATAGAAATCAGCAATCCCTTCCGGCGTCTGCTGACCAGTAAGAATCACGCCCTCTTTCAGCCCCGGCAGCACCCAGTCTGCCTGGAAGGCGAGCGCGTTGAGCTTCTCGACCATCTCTGCTTCACTTTTCCACAGCACCGGGCGCAGGTTGGGATCAAACGACAGGGTTTTGCCCTGCGATTTCATCGCCTTCGCCGCATGCTCCAGCAGGGCGTAAGAGGTGGTGGAGATCGCCGCCGCCACGCCGCTCATGTGTAGATGGCGCGCATCGCTGAACAGCGCGGCGTTAAAATCCTCTGGCGAAAGGTGGCTGGCAGCGGAGCCCTTGCGGAAATACTCCACAATGGGATCGGTTCCATCATCACATTTCGATTTCAGCTGAAAGCCGGTCGGGTAGCGGGTATCCAGCGTCACGCCGGAGGTATCAATCCCCTCTTTGCGCAGCGTGTTGAGGATAAAGCGGCCAAAGCTGTCATCGCCAACGCGGCTGACCCAACTCACTTTCAATCCCAGACGCGCAAGACCGGTAGCGACATTTAACTCGGCACCGGCCGCACGTTTAATAAAGTGCCCGGCCTCGGCGAGATCGCCGGTTTCGGTGGCGACAAACATCGCCATCGCTTCGCCAAGGGTGATGACATCCAGCGCGTTATGCATGGCTGAACTCCTTACGCAGCAGAGAGACATAGTGGCGGGTGACGGTGGTCAAATCGTCGCCTTCAAGCGGAAACTCGATGCCGCGCGGTACATCGCCAGGCAGTGCATCGAGCAGCGCCAGCCAGCGTGGGTTTTCGGCATTCGGTGGTGTTGCGCGGTGTTTATCGCCTGCGCGCTCAACGGCTTTGACATGCACATAGCTGACGGCGGGCGCGAGCTGGCGCGCGGCCTCTTCCGGCTCATCGCCAACCCACAGCCAGTTGCCGGTATCAAAAGTGAGCGTGACGGGGAGGTGTGCAGTGTGGCAGGCGGCTTTAAAGCGCAGCATCGGCGCGAGCTTGCCGCACTCGGTTTGATCATTTTCCACTACCAGCGGCACATCGCTTGTCGCCAGCCAGCCGCGCAGGGTCTCCAGCACGGCGTTATCTTTGAAATGCCCCAGCGAGACTTTCAGCCACAGCGCTTTAAGCGTGCGGGCTTCGTCCAGCAGGGCGGGCAGGCGCGGGTTTAACGTGCCATCGGCCAGGCAGAGCGGCTCCGGCGCGGAGTAGCAGACCAGCAGGTTGTGCATATCGATGGCGAAGGCCAGCGAGGGCAGATGCGACAACTCTTCGTCGTTGAGCAGTTCGCGGCGAATCTCCACGCCGTCGGCACCGGCATCGGCAATGATCGGCAGCGTGCCGACCTGGCCGCCCAGCGCCGCCACCTGGTCATGACCATAGGCGGCGGTAACAACAATAATTTTTCTTTCCATCTTCCGGTTCCCCGATAACGGCAGGGTGATTAGCTTCCATTAACGCTAGATGGAACCGGTTCCAAAGAAAAGTTCACTGTGTCGAATTTATGATCGGCATCACGAAGGGGAGAATTAACGCGACGTGGAGCCGCGCACGATCAGTTCGCCGGAGAAAACCCGCTCGTGCACCGTGTCGCTGTGGCCCTCAATGCGGCGCACGACCTGCTCGACGGCGGCAAAACCGATCTGCCAGGTCGGCTGTTTGAGGGTGGTAATGCCAACGCCTGCCAGCTCTGCCCACTCCAGCTCATCAAAGCCGAGCAGGCCGATATCGCTGCCCCAGTTCAGCCCAATACGCTTAAGCGATCGCGCCACTTGCAGGGTCAACGCGCCGTTGGCGGAGATCACCGCTTTGCGCATGCCGCGGTGGCGGGCGTGGAACTGGCGCAACGTGTTATCCAGCTGCGCCGCTTCGTGCAGCACCACTTCCGCATCTTCCGCCACCACGCCAGGGTAGCGGGCAAGGGTGGAGTGAAAAGCGTTTAGCCTTTCGCGGCGAGTGTTGACGGTGCCCAGCGGTTCGCTGAGGAACAGCAGGGCTTCAAAACCCTGCTCGATAAGGTGTTCAGTGGCGGTGGTGGCGGCCTGGGTGTTATCCAGCCCGACGACATCGCAGGCGAAATCAGGGATTTTGCGGTCAATCAGCACCATCGGCAGGGAGGATTGTTGCAGGCGGTTTAGCCCCTCTTCGCGCATGCCCACGGCGTTCACCACAATCCCCTCCACCTGGTAGCTGCGCAGCAGGTCAAGGTAGTGTAGCTCCTGATCGACTTCGTTATTGGTGTTACAGACCAGCGGCGTAAATCCCTTTTCGCGGCAGGCGGCTTCGATGCCGCTCAGCACGTGCACGGAGTAGGGATTGGTGATATCGGCGATAATCAGCCCGATAAGCCGGGTGCGCCCGCGCTTAAGACCGCGCGCCATCAGGCTTGGGCGGTAATCGAGTGCGGCGATAGCCTGCTCAATGCGCGCCAGCAGGGCATCGGAAAGCAGATGTTTTTCACCGTTGAGATAGCGTGAAATACTGGTTTTGCCGGTGTTGGCCGCTTTCGCCACATCGCTGATGGTTGGGCGCGTCGTTTTCGCCATTGTTGCTTCCCTCGCCGTAACTGGTTGCCCACACCTTAGCGCGAAATCGCGGGCAATCAAGCACTAACCTGCGCTTATCACCCGGCGCGCGGCGGTAATGACGTTTAATTCTTTGCCAAACGCGCTTCGCCGTGGATGATAGAGCGCAAACAACACATCCGACACCACCTGCAAGCTATTCAGGAGCGCGCTTTGGCAAACTCTGCTATCAAAACAGTTCTTACGGCGGCCCACTGGGGCCCGATGCTGGTCGACACCGATGGTGAAAAGGTGCTCGCCTCGCGCGGCGGGCTGCCGACGCCTTTCCCCAACTCGCTGCAAAGCGTGGTGCAGGAGCAGGTGCACAGCGCAACGCGCGTGCGCTACCCGATGGTGCGCAAAGGCTTTCTCGCTTCGCCCGACAGCCCGCAAGGCGTGCGCGGGCAGGATGAGTTTGTGCGTGTCAGCTGGGATCAGGCGCTGGATCTGATCCATCAGCAGCACAAACGTATTCGTGACAGCTATGGCCCGTCATCAATCTTTGCGGGTTCCTACGGCTGGCGCTCCAACGGCGTGCTGCACAAAGCCGCCACGCTGTTACAGCGCTATATGAGCCTCGCGGGCGGCTATACCGGCCATCTCGGGGATTACTCCACTGGTGCCGCGCAGGCGATTATGCCGCATGTGGTTGGCGGCAACGAAGTTTACCAGCAGCAGACCAGCTGGCCGCTGATCCTTGAGCACAGCGACGTAGTGGTGCTGTGGAGCGCCAACCCGCTTAATACGCTAAAAATTGCCTGGAACGCCTCGGATGAGCAGGGGATTCCTTACTTTGACGCGCTACGCAACAGCGGCAAGCGGGTGATCTGTATCGATCCGATGCGATCGGAGACCGTCGATTTCCTCGGCGACCGCGCGGAGTGGATCGCGCCGCATATGGGCACCGACGTGGCGCTGATGCTCGGTATCGCCCACACGCTGGTGGAGAACGGCTGGCAGGGTAATGATTTTCTCTCCCGTTGCACCGTGGGCTACGAGATTTTTGCCGCCTACCTCACCGGCGCAAGCGATGGCGTGGCGAAAACGGCGGAGTGGGCGGCAGGCATCTGCGGCATTGAAGCGGCTAAAATCCGCGAACTGGCAGAAGTTTTCCATAAAAACACCACCATGCTGATGGCGGGATGGGGGATGCAGCGCCAGCAGTTTGGCGAGCAAAAACACTGGATGCTGGTGACGCTGGCGGCGATGCTCGGGCAGATTGGTACGCCGGGCGGCGGGTTTGGCCTCTCTTATCACTTTGCTAACGGCGGTAACCCGACACGCCGTGCGGCGGTGCTCGCCTCGATGCAGGGGCTGGTCAAAGGCGGCACCGACGCAGTACATAAATTTCCCGTCGCGCGCATTGTTGAAGCGCTGGAGAACCCCGGCGCGCCTTACCAACATAACGGCATAAATGGGCACTTCCCGGATATCCGCTTTGTCTGGTGGGCGGGCGGCGCAAACTTTACCCATCATCAGGATACCAACCGCCTGATCCGCGCCTGGCAGAAGCCGGAACTGATGGTGATCTCCGAGTGTTTCTGGACGGCAGCGGCGAAACACGCCGATATCGTGCTGCCAGCGACTACCTCGTTTGAGCGTAACGATCTGACGATGACCGGCGATTACAGCAACCAGCACCTGGTACCGATGCAGCGCGTGGTGCCGCCGCAGTTTGAGGCGCGCGATGACTTTGAAGTATTTGCGGACTTAAGCGAGCGCTGGGAAGCGGGCGGGCGCGAGCGCTTTACCGAAGGGAAGAGCGATCTGCAGTGGCTGGAGACCTTCTACACCATCGCCGGTGAGCGCGGGGCGAGCCAGCAGGTGACCCTGCCGCCGTTTGCTGAGTTCTGGCAGGCAAACCAGCTGATTGAGATGCCGCAGAGCGAGCAGAACGCGCGCTTTGTGCGTTACGCCGATTTCCGTCGCGATCCGCAGGCGCACCCGCTGAAAACGCCGAGCGGTAAAATCGAAATCTTCTCTGAGCGCATTAAAAGCTTTGGTTATGCCGACTGCCCGCCGCATCCGACATGGCTGGAGCCGGATGAGTGGCACGGCAACGCCGAGCCGGAGCAGCTGCAGGTGCTCTCTGCGCACCCCGCGCATCGCCTGCACAGCCAGCTCAACTTTACTCGTCTGCGCGAGGAGTATGCGGTTGCCGGGCGCGAGCCAATTACGCTCCATCCGCTCGATGCGCAGGCGCGCGGTATCGCGCCGGGCGATGTGGTGCGGGTGTGGAACCAGCGCGGGCAGGTGCTGGCGGGCGCGGTGGTGAGCAGCGGCATTAAGCCTGGCGTGATCTGCATTCATGAAGGGGCATGGCCGGATCTTGAACCAACGGCGGACGGGCTGTGTAAAAACGGCGCGGTGAACGTGCTGACCAAAGATCTGCCCAGCTCGCGGCTGGGCAATGGCTGCGCGGGAAATACGGCGCTGGCGTGGGTTGAGAAGTATCGCGGCCCGGCGCTTACGCTGACGGCGTTTGATCCGCCTGCCAGCTCATGATCCACGTCGGATGACCGGTCTCCTCCTGCCATGCGCTTTCGGTAATGGTAAAGCCCTGCGCATGGTAGAAGTTCACCGCCCGCTCATTCTGCTGGTAAACCTCAAGGCTTAAGCGGGGAAAGTGCTGTTTAACATGGTTAATCAGCGCTTTCCCGAACCCCTGGCCAAACGCCTGCGGGCGCACAAACAGCGCGCCGATAAACTGCTCATCCATTACGCTGACAAAGCCCTGCAACTCTCCCTCCTGCTCAGCCACCCAGGTTTTCGCCGATGGAAGGTAGGCATCGCGCACCAGCGCTTCGCTCTCCTGCCAGTAGCTGGCCTGAATAAAGGGGTGGGCGAGGGTGGTGCTCTCCAGCCACAGCGCCAGCAGCGGGGTTAAATCTTCACTGTTCCATGCGCGAATCATGCGTTCCTCCCGGGTAACAGATGCAGCCGACGACGTGGTCATTAACCAGACCGCAGGCCTGCATAAAGGCATAACAGATAGTTGAACCAACAAATTTGAAGCCGCGTTTTTTCAGCGCTTTTGATAAGGCGTCGGAGACGGGCGTCGAGGCAGGGATTTCTGCGAGCAGGGCGGCGTGCGCGATCTGTGGCTGGTTATCGACGAACCCCCAGATAAAATCTGAAAATGACTCGCCGTTGGCTTCCATCGCCAGGTAGGCGCGCGCATTACCAATAATCGCTTCAATCTTGCCACGATGGCGAATAACCCCGGCATTTTGCAGTAAATTATCGACATCCTGCGCTGTCATGGCGGCGACGCGCTGCGGGTCAAAGTTATGGAAGGCGTGACGGTAATTCTCCCGTTTTTTCAACACTGTAATCCACGACAGCCCCGCCTGCTGCCCTTCGAGGCAGATCATCTCGAACAGCTTTTTACCGTCCCTTTGCGCCACGCCCCACTCGTTATCGTGATAATCGAGATAGAGCGGGTCCTGCGTAACCCAACCACAACGCTGCATATCCGTACTCCGTTTGTGAAGGAAAAATAAACGTCGTCTTGCCTTGACGTAAACCTCAGAAAGACAATATTTATTACAGGGCTTTTGCCCGTTCTAACAACGATAACAATTACGCCGAGTTCGGCTCTTCTCTGGAGTCGTAAAATAATGAAAACAACCCGCAGTGGCCTGATGATGTCGCTGCTGCCTGCCTGTCTGCTTTTTTCTCAGACGGCGGCGGCGTGGCAGCAAGAGTATGTCGGTGCTGATGACACCGATGGACGCTATCGCTGGGATAGCGAACGGCAACCCCGTTATAACGATATTCTTGAAGAGCGCATTCGTTCGACGCAAAACTCGCCGGGGCTGGCCATTAATCTCCCCGACACGTCGCCGCTCGATACGATTAGCACCATGAGCCTTGGCTGGAATATTCCGCTCTCAAGTAAAGTCACCACCGGCCCGGTGGCGGTGTGGCACTACGATGGCTCAACGACCTCAATGTATAACGAATTCGGCGACAGCGCGACCAACGTGCAGTACAGCGATCCGCTGTGGCACGCCAGCGTCAGTTCGCTGGGCTGGCGAGTTGATAGCCGCTTTGGCGATCTGCGTCCGTGGGCGCAAATTAGCGTTAACCAGCAGTTTGGCGAAAACGTCTGGAAGAGCCAGTCGGGACTCTATCGCCTTACCGCCGCCAACCAGTATGGTAACTGGATGGATGTGACGCTGGGCGCCGATATGCTGCTCAACCCGCATCTCGCGGCCTACGCCTCAATGTCGCAATCGGAAAACGAGACCTGGGGGCAAAACTACCTCTACAGCATGGGGGTCAGCGCCCGTTTTTAGCTCGATTAAAACAATCTTTTTACACTCTGGAAACAATAGCGGCGCGTTTTATATTGATAGTATGTACTAACCCACACTTAGTATTCGCCGCAGTGATATTTCGCGCGGTCATTCATTCCCGCTTAGCGGCATTTCATTCCTCTCTCGCTGCATTTCATGCCTTTTTTACCCAGGCATGAAATGCGCTTCGTTATGGTTGTCGGCAGTGAATTCCTTTTTATTCTTCTGCGGGACAACTGCCATGAATAGTTCCTTTGCTCAACACACTCGCTGGCTGACGCTGGTCGGCACCATCATCACGCAGTTTGCGTTAGGGTCGGTTTACACCTGGAGTTTGTTCAATAGTTCGCTGGCGGAAAAACTGGGCGAGCCGGTAAGCCAGGTCGCATTTTCCTTTGGCCTGCTGAGCCTTGGCCTCGCGCTCTCCTCCTCAGTAGCCGGTAAACTGCAGGAGCGTTTTGGCGTGAAGCGCGTCACCATCGCCTCCGGCCTGCTGCTCGGGCTTGGCTTCTTCCTCACCGCGCATGCGACCAATTTGATGATGCTGTGGCTCAGCGCCGGGGTGCTGGTTGGCCTGGCAGATGGCGCGGGCTACCTGTTAACCCTCTCTAACTGCGTGAAGTGGTTCCCGGAGCGCAAAGGGCTGATCTCTGCCTTCTCTATCGGTTCTTACGGCCTTGGCAGCCTCGGTTTTAAATTTATTGACAGCCATCTGCTGGCGACCGTCGGCCTGGAAAGCACCTTTATGATCTGGGGCGCGATCACGCTGGTGATGATTGTCTTCGGTGCGATGCTGATGACCGATGCGCCGCTGCAGAAAGTCTCCACCGTTAACGGGGTAGTGGAAAATGACTTCACGCTGGCGCAGTCAATGAGTAAACCGCAGTACTGGATGCTGGCAGTGATGTTCCTGACCGCCTGCATGAGCGGCCTGTATGTGATTGGCGTGGCGAAAGATATCGCGCAGGGGATGGTGCATCTGGATATTGCCACTGCTGCTAATGCGGTAACTGTGATTGCAATTGCCAACCTCAGCGGCCGCCTGGTGCTGGGTATCCTCTCTGATAAGATTGCCCGCATCCGCGTGATTACCATTGGTCAGGTGATTTCACTGGTCGGCATGGCCGCACTGCTCTTCGCACCGCTGAACGCCGTGAGCTTCTTTGCCGCCATCGCCTGTGTTGCTTTCAACTTCGGCGGCACTATCACCGTCTTCCCGTCGCTGGTGAGTGAGTTCTTCGGCCTCAACAACCTGGCGAAAAACTACGGTGTGATTTACCTCGGTTTCGGTATCGGCAGCATCTGTGGCTCGATTATCGCCTCACTGTTCGGCGGCTTTTATGTCACCTTCTGTGTCATCTTCGCCCTGCTGATCCTCTCGCTGGCACTCTCCACCACCATCCGCCAGCCGCAGCGCGAGGTCTACCAGCAAGCGCACGCGTAATAACGAACTGGCTACACCTTTGCAGGCCGCGACAATCGTCGCGGCCTTGTTATTTTCTGAATTTCTCACGCCATCAACGATTGTTGCGGGCGATCGCAATGCGCACTTTCACGGCCCGCTATGATTTCGCCCTGCCATTCGTTGCGTAAAGGGTGGGGTTCTATATGTACAGGTACTTGTACGTGAGCTATATTGTCTCGCGTAATAGAACCTGGGAGATGAATATGCAACATGTTAACTACACCGACGCCCGCCAGAACCTGGCCTCGCTGATGCAGCAGGCAAATGACGAGCTGGCTCCGATCCTTGTCACCCGCAAAGGGGCTAAAAGCGTGGTGGTTATCGATGCCGAGGAGTTTGCTTCTATGCAAGAGACGCTTCATCTGTTCAGCAATCCGGTCAACGCCGCGCATATTGAGCGCAGCATCCAACAGGCGGAAAGCGGCGACCTACAGGAATATAAATTTGAATGACGCCCAGGATAACGCCGGAAGCGCAAGCTGATATAGATTTCTGGAAGCAGAACGACCCTAAGGTAAAGCAGAAGATTGATACCCTCGTCAGGGATGCGCTTGAGCACCCTTTCCAGGGGCTCGGAAAGCCGGAGGCGCTTAAGCACCATAAGCCGCTCTGGTCGCGCCGCATCACCAAAGAGCATCGACTCGTTTACTACATAAAAGATGACTCGCTGATTATCGTTTCTTGCCGCTACCACTACGTAAATCTTTAATGCCTGGCCTCGCTTTCGCGAGGCTTTTCTCCCTCTGCGCCCCACACTTTCCGCAAAGCGACTATCCTTATTAATCAGGTTCATCCAACAGAAGGAGTCACAAATGTCTTTAGAGAAAGTGGTTTACCGTGCTAAAGCGAAAGCAACCGGGGGACGCGATGGCCGTGCAACCTCCTCTGATGGTGTGCTGGATGTCAAACTGGGCGTACCGAAAGAGATGGGCGGCCCTGGCGGCGAAGTGACCAACCCGGAACAGCTTTTCGCAGCGGGCTACTCGGCCTGTTTCCTTGGCGCGCTAAAACACGTGGCGTCGACCGAGAAGAAGAAAGTGCCGCAGGATGCTTACATTGAAGGTCAGGTAGGCATTGGGCCGTTGCCGACCGGTTTTGGTATCGAAGCGCAGCTGGATATCCACCTGCCGGGCATGGATCACAAAGAAGCGGAAGAGCTGGTGCAAAAGGCGCATATTGTCTGCCCTTACTCCAATGCCACTCGCGGTAACATTGATGTAAAACTCAATGTAATTACCTCCTGATAACCCATCGCGGTTAACATTTTTTGTCATCGGCCATCTATTTTTTGTAAATATATGGCCGAATCTCATCTCCCATTGACACTTTTCTCTGCCGCTATGGTCTACTTAGCGCGCTTCAGAAGTTTCACGTATTAACTTCCTTCGCAATTTTTTAGCCTGACGCGTGAATGACTCTCGCTTTCAGGAGCTTTTTCCTCTTTTTTGAGCTGCTTGCATGAACTATATCAAAACGATTACCCAGCAGAAGTTAAGCTTCCTGCTTGCGTTGTATATCGGTCTGTTTATGAATAGCGCTGTGTTTTACCGTCGGTTCGATGGTTACGCGCACGCATTCACCCCGCTGAAAGGGCTCTCCGCTGCCGTGGAGCTGATCGCGACCGTGCTGGTCACCTTCTTCTTACTACGTGTGCTGTCGCTGTTTGGCCGACGCGTCTGGCGTATTCTGACTTCGCTGATTGTGGTCTTCTCCGCCGCCGCCAGCTACTACATGACTTTCCTTAACGTGGTGATTGGCTACGGCATTATCGCCTCGGTGATGACCACGGATATTGACCTCTCCAAAGAGGTGGTGGGCTGGCAGTTGTTCGTCTGGATCGTGGCAGTGAGTGCGCTCCCACTGCTCTTTATCTGGCACAACCGCTGCCGCGACACCCTGCTGCGCCAGCTGCGTCAGCCTGGCGCGCGCATTCGCAGCGCAGGCCTGGTGGTGTTAGCCGGGCTGCTGGTGTGGGGGCCGATTCGCCTGATGGATGTGCAGCAGAAGCAGACCGAGCGCGCTTCGGGCGTTGATCTGCCAAGCTACGGCGGCGTGGTTGCTAACTCCTACCTGCCCTCCAACTGGCTCTCTGCGCTGGGGCTCTATGCCTGGGCGCGCGTCGATGAGTCTTCAGATAACAGTTCATTGATGAACCCGGCGACGAAGTTTACCTACGTCGCGCCGAAGAATATTGATGATACCTGGGTGGTGTTTATCATCGGCGAGACCACGCGCTGGGACCATATGGGCATGCTCGGCTATGAACGCAACACCACGCCGAAGCTGGCGCAGGAGAAGAACCTCGTCGCCTTCCGCGGTTACTCGTGCGATACCGCGACGAAGCTCTCGTTGCGCTGTATGTTTGTGCGCGAAGGCGGTGCGGAGACCAATCCGCAGCGTACCCTGAAAGAGCAGAATATTTTCGCGGTGCTTAAGCAGCTTGGCTTCTCCAGCGATCTCTACGCCATGCAGAGCGAAATGTGGTTCTACAGCAACACCATGGCGGACAATATCGCCTACCGCGAGCAGATTGGCGCTGAGCCGCGCAACCGTGGCAAGCACGTTGACGACATGCTACTGGTCGACGAGATGAACCGCTCGCTGGCGGATAACGCCAACGGTAAGCATATGATTATTCTCCACACCAAAGGGTCGCACTTTAACTATACCCAGCGTTACCCGCGCAGCTTCGCGCAGTGGAAACCGGAGTGTATGGGCGTCGATCGCAAGTGCAGTAAAGAGGAGATGATTAACTCCTTTGATAACTCGGTGACCTATGTCGATCACTTTATCGACAGCGTGATTGATAAGATGCGCGACCGTAAAGCGATTGTGTTTTACGCAGCGGATCACGGCGAATCGATCAATGAGCAGGAGCACCTGCACGGTACGCCGCGCCATATGGCACCGCCGGAGCAGTTCCGCGTGCCGATGATGGTGTGGATGTCTGATAAATACCTTGAAGACCCGCAGAAGGCGCAGATGCTGGCGCAACTCAAGCAGCAGGTGGCCTATAAAACGCCGCGCCGCCACGTTGAGCTGTACGACACCATTATGGGTTGCCTCGGTTATACCTCGCCGGACGGTGGGATTAACGAGAATAACAACTGGTGCCGTTTACCGGGGCAGGCCGCGAAGTAACGCGCTGCTGGCTTTCTCGCCAGTCAGTTAGCTTTTTTCGATTAAAGGATTGACGGGGCATGTCGGCGGCAGTAAGATGCGCCCCGCATTCGGTGATTGGCGCAGCCTGGTAGCGCACTTCGTTCGGGACGAAGGGGTCGGAGGTTCGAATCCTCTATCACCGACCAAATTTAGAAAAACCCAACCTTACGGTTGGGTTTTTTGCTTTCTGCGTCCGAAAGAGGATGAGAACCTCCGGGGGTGGAGGTTCGACTCGAGCGCAGCGAGAGAACGTTGCGCAGCAACGGCCCGCAGGGCGAGCCACGCAGTGGCGAGTCATCCTCTGGCACCGACCAAATTCAGAAAAACCCAACCTTACGGTTGGGTTTTTTGCTTTCTGCGTCAGCACAATTGCCTGATGGCGGCTTCGCCTTATCAGGCCTACGCGATCCAGCAAAATCCTCAATTCCGTAGGCCGGATAAGCGTTTACGCGCCATCCGGCAAAAACCCACGGTTCCGCAGCCAATGCACCCGTGAAAAACCAAAACCCGCTGAAACTCTGCTTATCCCTGCTTCCCGCTGCCTGACGGCTATTTTTTGCGATATTCCATCGTATTTATTTATATATCTAACGATCTTTTTTCGCGTTGCTTATGGATAAAGTCAGCATTTTGCGCTGTGCGTTTTAGCGTTCGCGGGATATACCGCTCAGATAATCATCATTGTGATAGAAATTTTTCATAATCTGCATGAATGTTAATCACTGGGTAATGGCGTTTTATAAGGGGAATATTCTGCTTCCGCGCCACTAGCATAAATTTCCCTGCTGAATATGGCGGCTTGAACTTTTTTTTAACTTTGTTTGCCGATTCTCACCGTCGTTGTAAATCCCGGTTACCTGTATTGACGTTTTGACATTCTGTTGACAGATTGTAGGGCATGAGGGGCATTTCATGGAGAATCTGTACTGCAACTCAGTCAACCTTGTGAAAGGAATCCCCATCTCTCATAACGCCTGCGGGCACAACCGACCAGACCGGGTAAAAAACTAAAAAAGGCCTGTCGGACATACCCACTGCATGGGTAACAACACATATCACATTGGAGCAGAATCAATGAGTATTTCCTTGAAGAAGTCAGGGATGCTGAAGCTCGGTCTTAGCCTGGTGGCCATGACCGTCGCGGCAAGCGTGCAGGCTAAAACCCTGGTTTATTGTTCTGAAGGTTCGCCCGAAGGCTTTAACCCACAGCTTTTCACCTCTGGTACCACTTACGATGCCAGCTCTGTGCCAATTTATAACCGTCTGGTTGAGTTCAAAACCGGCACCACGGAAGTGATTCCAGGTCTGGCCGAGAAGTGGGACATCAGCGAAGACGGCAAAACCTACACTTTCCACCTGCGTAAAGGCGTGAAGTGGCAGGACAACAAAGAGTTCAAACCGACGCGTGAATTCAACGCCGATGACGTGGTGTTCTCTTTCGATCGCCAGAAAAATGCCCAGAACCCGTACCATAAAATCTCTGGCGGCAGCTATGAATACTTCGAAGGCATGGGTCTGCCAGATCTGATTAGCGAAGTGAAAAAAGTCGACGATCACACCGTGCAGTTCGTGCTGACGCGCCCGGAATCGCCGTTCCTCGCTGACCTGGCAATGGACTTCGCCTCCATCCTCTCCAAAGAGTACGCGGACAACATGCTGAAAGCCGGTACGCCGGACAAAGTTGACCTCAACCCAATCGGTACCGGTCCGTTCCAGCTGCTGCAATACCAGAAAGACTCGCGCATTCTCTACAAAGCGTTTGAAGGCTTCTGGGGCACCAAGCCGAAGATCGATCGCCTGGTCTTCTCCATCACGCCGGATGCTTCCGTGCGTTACGCCAAGCTGCAGAAAAACGAGTGTCAGGTGATGCCGTACCCGAACCCGGCTGACATCGCGCGCATGAAGCAGGACAAAAACATTAACCTGATGGAGCAGGCTGGCCTGAACGTCGGTTACATGTCCTTCAACACCGAGAAAAAACCGTTTGATGATGTGAAAGTGCGCCAGGCGCTGACCTACGCGGTAAACAAAGAAGCGATCATCAAAGCGGTCTATCAGGGCGCGGGCGTTGCGGCGAAAAACCTGATTCCGCCGACCATGTGGGGCTATAACGACGACGTTAAAGACTACACCTACGATCCGGAGAAGGCGAAGCAGCTGCTGAAAGAAGCCGGTCATGAGAAGGGCTTCACCGTTGAGCTGTGGGCAATGCCGGTACAGCGTCCGTACAACCCGAACGCGCGCCGTATGGCTGAGATGATTCAGTCTGACTGGGCGAAAGTGGGCGTACAGGCCAAAATCGTCACCTACGAGTGGGGCGAATACCTCAAGCGTGCGAAAGCGGGCGAGCATCAGGCTGTGATGATGGGCTGGACCGGCGACAACGGGGATCCGGATAACTTCTTCGCCACCCTGTTCAGCTGCGCAGCAGCGAAAGATGGCTCCAACTACTCGCGCTGGTGCTACAAGCCGTTTGAAGATCTGATTCAGCCGGCGCGCGCCACTGACGATCACAACAAGCGTATTGAGCTCTACAAACAAGCGCAGGTAGTGATGCATGACCAGGCTCCGGCGCTGATCGTCGCGCACTCCACCGTCTATGAGCCAGTGCGTAAAGAGGTGAAAGGCTATGTGGTTGATCCATTAGGCAAACACCACTTCGAAAACGTCTCTGTCGAATAATAAGTAAAATGCCTGATCTCCCCCTCTTCGCTGGGAGAGGGGGAGAGGTCTGTTCCCTCTTGTAATAAGAGTGGAAATACATTTGTGAGCAATACAGACGTGCCGTCGCCAGGCGTCGCGTCACTACTGAGAATCCGGGTTATGTTGCAGTTCATCCTCCGACGTCTGGGGTTAGTTATCCCGACGTTTATCGGTATCACCCTTCTCACCTTTGCCTTTGTTCATATGATCCCCGGTGATCCGGTGATGATCATGGCGGGTGAGCGTGGTATCTCCCCTGAGCGTCACGCTCAGTTGCTGGCCGAGCTCGGTCTCGACAAGCCGCTGTGGGAACAGTATGTCCACTATGTGTGGGGCGTATTGCACGGCGATTTAGGTCTCTCATTGAAGAGCCGTCTTCCGGTGTGGGACGAATTCGTGCCGCGCTTTAAAGCCACGCTGGAGCTGGGCGTCTGCGCGATGATCTTCGCCGTTGCCGTCGGCATTCCGGTGGGCGTACTCGCTGCGGTCAAACGCGGCTCCATCTTCGATCACACCGCCGTGAGCATCGCGCTGACCGGCTACTCCATGCCGATCTTCTGGTGGGGCATGATGCTGATTATGCTGGTCTCGGTGCAGCTAAACCTGACGCCGGTCTCCGGGCGCGTCAGCGATATGGTGTTCCTCGATGACACCAACCCGCTCACCGGCTTTATGCTGATCGACACCGCCATCTGGGGCGAAGAGGGCAACTTTATTGATGCCGTCGCGCACATGATCCTGCCGGCCGTCGTGCTCGGCACTATTCCGCTGGCGGTGATTGTGCGTATGACGCGCTCTTCAATGCTGGAAGTGCTGGGCGAAGACTATATCCGCACCGCGCGCGCCAAAGGGCTGACCCGTATGCGGGTGATTATCGTCCACGCGCTGCGCAACGCGATGCTGCCGGTGGTAACGGTTATCGGTCTGCAAGTCGGCACCATGCTGGCGGGCGCGATCCTGACCGAAACCATCTTCTCCTGGCCGGGCCTTGGCCGCTGGCTGATTGATGCACTGCAACGCCGCGACTATCCGGTGGTGCAGGGCGGGGTGCTGCTGGTCGCGACGATGATTATCCTCGTCAACCTGCTGGTCGACCTGCTGTACGGCGTGGTGAACCCGCGTATTCGGCATAAGAAGTAAGGGGCCATCATGTCACAAGTTACTGAAAATAAAGTTGTCTCTGCGCCGGTGCCCATGACGCCGCTGCAGGAGTTCTGGCACTACTTCAAACGCAATAAAGGCGCGGTTGTCGGCCTGGCCTATGTCGTGGTGATGTTGATTATCGCCATCTTCGCCAACTTCATCGCGCCGCATAACCCGGCGGATCAGTTCCGCGATGCGCTGCTGGCACCGCCGGTCTGGCAGGATGGCGGCACCTGGACGCATATCCTCGGCACCGACGATGTAGGCCGCGACACGCTGTCGCGCCTGATGTTCGGCGCGCGCCTCTCGCTGCTGGTTGGCTGCCTGGTGGTGGCGCTGTCGCTGGTTGCCGGGATTATCCTCGGCCTGGTGGCGGGCTACTTTGGCGGGCTTATCGACAACATCATCATGCGCGTCGTCGATATCATGCTGGCACTGCCGAGCCTGCTGCTGGCGCTGGTGCTGGTGGCGATCTTCGGCCCGTCGATAGTTAACGCCTCGCTGGCATTAACCTTTGTCGCCCTGCCGCACTATGTGCGCCTGACGCGCGCCGCCGTGCTGGTGGAGGTGAACCGCGATTATGTGACCGCTTCCCGCGTGGCGGGTGCAGGCGCGATGCGTCAAATGTTCGTCAATATTTTCCCGAACTGCCTTGCGCCGCTGATCGTTCAGGCGTCGCTCGGCTTCTCTAACGCCATTCTCGATATGGCCGCCCTTGGCTTCCTCGGCATGGGTGCGCAGCCGCCAACACCGGAGTGGGGCACCATGCTCTCCGACGTGTTGCAGTTCGCACAGAGTGCCTGGTGGGTCGTGACCTTCCCGGGTCTGGCGATCCTGCTGACGGTGCTGGCATTTAACCTGATGGGTGACGGACTGCGTGATGCGCTCGACCCCAAACTGAAGCAGTAAGAGGTTCGAGATGGCGTTATTAAATGTAGATAAATTATCGGTGCACTTCGGCGACGTTGGTGCCGAGTTCCGCGCCGTAGACCGCATTAGCTACAGCGTAAACCAGGGCGAAGTGATCGGCATCGTTGGCGAGTCCGGCTCTGGTAAATCGGTCAGCTCGCTGGCGATCATGGGGCTGATTGATTTCCCCGGCCGCGTAATGGCAGAGAAGCTGGAGTTTAACGGTCAGGATTTAAAACGGATTTCGGAAAAAGAGCGCCGCAGCCTGGTCGGCTCGGAAGTGGCGATGATTTTCCAGGATCCGATGACCAGCCTTAACCCCTGCTACACCGTCGGTTTCCAGATTATGGAAGCGATTAAAGTGCATCAGGGCGGCAATAAGAAAACCCGCCGCCAGCGGGCGATCGACCTGCTCAACCAGGTCGGCATTCCCGACCCGGCTTCGCGGCTCGACGTTTACCCGCATCAGCTTTCGGGCGGTATGAGCCAGCGCGTCATGATCGCGATGGCGATTGCCTGCCAGCCGAAGCTGCTGATTGCCGATGAACCGACCACTGCGCTCGACGTTACCATTCAGGCGCAGATCATCGAACTGCTGCTGGAGTTGCAGCAGCAAAAGAACATGGCGCTGATCCTGATTACGCACGATCTGGCGCTGGTGGCGGAAGCGGCGCACAAAATCATCGTCATGTATGCAGGCCAGGTGGTAGAGGCGGGCGAATCGCGGGATATCTTCCGCGCGCCGCGTCACCCGTACACCCAGGCGCTGCTGCGCGCGCTGCCGGAGTTTGCCCAGGACAAAGCGCGTCTGGCGTCGCTGCCGGGCGTAGTACCGGGGAAATATGACCGCCCGAGCGGCTGTCTGCTCAACCCGCGCTGCCCCTATGCAACGGACAAATGCCGCGTCGATGAGCCGGATCTGAACACCGTCGACGGCGGCCGCCAGTCCAAATGTCACTACCCACTCGATGATGCCGGGAGGCCGAATTATGAGTACGCATGAGGCCACTTCGCAGCAGCCGCTGTTGCAGGCGATCGACCTGAAAAAACACTACCCGGTGAAGAAGGGCTTTTTTGCCCCGGAGCGCCTGGTTAAAGCGCTGGACGGCGTCTCGTTTTCGCTGGAGCGCGGCAAAACCCTGGCGGTGGTCGGCGAGTCCGGCTGCGGCAAATCAACGCTTGGCCGCCTGCTGACGATGATTGAAACGCCGACCGGCGGTGAGCTCTACTACCAGGGCCAGGATCTGCTCAAGCACGATCCGCAGGCGCAGAAGCTGCGTCGGCAGAAAATCCAGATCGTCTTTCAGAACCCCTATGGCTCGCTGAACCCGCGTAAAAAAGTGGGGCAGATCCTCGAAGAGCCGCTGTTGATTAACAGCTCCCTCAGCAGAGAGGCGCGCCGCGAGAAAGCGCTGGCGATGATGGCGAAAGTGGGGCTGAAAACCGAGCACTATGACCGCTACCCGCATATGTTCTCCGGCGGTCAGCGTCAGCGTATTGCTATTGCCCGTGGCCTGATGCTCGACCCGGACGTGGTGATTGCCGATGAACCGGTTTCGGCGCTCGACGTCTCCGTGCGCGCGCAGGTGCTGAACCTGATGATGGATCTGCAGCAGGATTTGGGGCTCTCTTACGTCTTTATCTCGCACGACCTGTCGGTGGTGGAGCACATTGCCGATGAGGTGATGGTGATGTATCTCGGCCGCTGCGTGGAGAAGGGCAGCAAAGAGCAGATCTTTGCCAACCCGCGCCACCCTTACACCCAGGCGCTGCTCTCCGCGACCCCGCGCCTTAACCCGGACGATCGCCGCGAGCGCATTAAGCTTACCGGCGAGCTGCCGAGCCCGCTCAACCCGCCGCCGGGGTGTGCCTTTAATGCCCGTTGTAGCCGTCGCTTCGGCCCCTGCACGCAGTTGCAGCCGCAGTTGAAGGATTACAATGGTCAGCTGGTGGCCTGTTTTGCGGTAGATAAGGATGAGAATCGCGAGATTCCGCAGGTGTAGGCTGATTTGTAGGCCGGATAAGGCGAAGCCGCCATCCGGCAATGGGGCTTGCATGGGGCGTTGGTTGAAGGGTTCCGTTCCGTAGGCCGGATAAGCGTTTTACGCGCCATCCGGCATGTTTCGCGGCGCTAATGCCGGATGGGTGGAATTTTTCCGTTCACCACGGGGACGGGATCCTCATAAATCATCTGTGCGGTGAACGGGACAAAGGGAGCGGCCGCGCTCCCCTTGTCAATCCCCGCGGCCCCGCAAGGAAATCGGTG